>NZ_JADBUE010000262.1:0-3705 GCF_020245805.1 Microcystis sp. M179S2
ATGATTGTTGTAGAGAAGTCGGTCGAGTTATCTTAGAAAAACGATAACTTCCCTCTCTAATCGTACATTCTACTGTATTCAAGCAAATTGTCCCCAGGTCTTCCAACAAAGTCCGAAAACTATGCACAGGGATGTTCTCTTGATTCCGTTTTTTTCTCTCTTTAGACTGCACCGATTCACTGCGACTCGCTTTAATCACATCCAGAGAACTATCATCAATTTCTTCATCCTCAAATAATAAAGGAGCTAAGGACTGTTTTAAATGCCATTCCACTTCTTTTTCAATAAACTGGCTAAATTTATTGAGAATCTCATCGATTAATTCTTGATTGATCGTAGTTGTTTTAATAGGTTTTTCAGAGTCAATTACTAAAGAATCAATTTGGGTCTTTTCGGAAAACTTTCTAATATTGTCATGATTAAAAATTGTCCATAAAAGCTGAGAAAATAGGGTTTTGCCACTATTATTGTAGTCAATAAAAGTATAAAAATTCTTGGTTAAATCTATAGTTTGATTATTATTTCTAATTGATCCCAAATTCTTGATCAGTAGTTCCATATTATTTTTACCAATCGCACCGAGAGGATAACTAATTTTTTAAAGGTGGACAAAATGCCCACCTTTAAAACTATTGCAAACTGCTAGTTAATTGACTTTTGGCCTTAGCTAAAGCTTCGTTTAACTTACTAGCATCCCGTCCCCCAGCTTGAGCTAAATTGGGACGACCACCACCACCACCAGCGCAGATTTTAGCGATCGCACCGATAAATTTACCCGCTTGTAAACCCCGATCTTTAATCACCCGGGGACTAAAAGCGGCCACTAAACTCACTTTATCAGCTGCGGGAGTCGAGGCCAAAACCACTGCCCCTTCCCCTAATTTTTGCTGTAGTCTTTCGGCTGCGGCCATCAAAGCATTAGCATCAATATCACCCAAAGAAGCGACTAATAGCTTAAATTCGCCGATAGATTCGGCTTGAGATAGCAAAGCGTCCGATTTATTTAGGGCTAACTCCTGTTTAACCGCTTCTAACTGCTTTTGTGTGCCTTTTAACTCCGATTGTAGGGCCGTGATGCGATCAGGAATTTCCAGAGGTTTGACCTTAAAGCGATCGCAAAGATCCCGCACCACCTGATCCCGTTCATTCAGGTATGCTAACACGGCAGGGCCGGCCACCGCTTCGATGCGACGAATTCCCGCGGCGATTCCCGTCTCGGAGATGATTTTAAATAAACCGATCTCGGCGGTATTTTTAACGTGAGTTCCCCCGCATAATTCCATAGAAACGCTAGGAATATCGATGACGCGCACTTCTGAGCCGTATTTCTCGCCAAACATGGCAATAGCTCCCTTTTGCTTCGCTTCTTCCAATCCCATCACCGCTATCTCGGTGTCATGCGCTTCGGCAATCCAAGTGTTAATCTGTTCTTCCACCTGTTGCAATTCAGAGCTAGTCAGGGGACGAGGACAGTTAAAATCAAAACGGAGGCGCTCAAAACTGACGAGGGAACCTGCTTGGGAAATCCCCCCATCGACAAGCTTTTTCAAGGCCGATTGTAGCAGATGGGTGGCGGTATGATTAGCTTGAGCGCGACGACGACAGGAGCGATCGATCTGTGCATTAATTGTATCGCTGGTGGTGACAATTCCCCGCTCAATCCGACCAAAATGGATAAAAATCCCCGATTCTTTCTGCACATCCTCCACGCGGATAAGCAGATTATCGCCGGTTAAATAACCCTTGTCACCGATTTGTCCACCCGATTCGGCATAAAAAGGGGTTTTATCGAGAACTACCTGCACCTCAGTGCCTGCTGCGGCTGATTCCACCGTTTTACCGGCGACTAAAACCGCTGTTACTGTTGCGGTTGCTTGCAAATCCGTATAACCGAGAAATTCCGTCGGGTGAATATGTTCCGCCAGCTTATCTAAACTGCCCTGTACCGTCAAATCTATGGTTTCGTGGGCGGCTTTTGATCTTTGCTGCTGTTTTTTCATTTCCTGCTCGAAACCCGCCGTATCGACGCTTAAACCCTGCTCCTCGGCGATTTCTTGAGTGAGTTCCAGGGGGAAGCCATAGGTATCATAAAGGGTAAAGGCATCGACTCCCGAAATCTGGCTTTTTTCTTTTTCTAGAATCGATTCGAGCAGTTTCTCGCCTCTTTCTAGGGTTTCTAAAAATCTCGCTTCCTCTCGCTCTAATTCTGCCTTGATCACCGTTTCTCGTTCCCGAACATTGCCATAGACGGACTCGGAAAGAGCGATCGCAACTTCCGCCACTTTGGTGATAAATTGACCTTCAATACCGATTAAACGCCCGTGCCGTACTACTCTGCGAATCAGACGACGCAGGACGTAACCTCTGTCAGTATTCGATGCTGAGATACCATCCGCTATCATGTGTACTACCGAACGCACATGATCGCCGATGACTTTCAGGGAAACTTTCGTTTTTTCGTCCGCTTTCTGGTAGTCTATGGCTGCTAACCGGGCCGCTTCAGCGACAATCGGGAAAATTAGGTCAGTTTCGTAGTTATTGGCGACTTTTTGCAGGATTTGCGCCATCCGTTCCAAACCCATCCCCGTATCGATATTTTTATTGGCCAGGGGTGTCAGATTGCCATCCGCGTCGCGGTTATACTGCATGAAGACGAGGTTATAAAACTCGATAAAACGGCTATCATCCTCTAAATCGATGGTTTTATCCCCTAATTCCGGGTGAAAATCGTAGTAAATTTCCGAACAGGGACCACAGGGACCCGTGGGACCCGATACCCAAAAGTTATCCGCTTCGCCCATTTTTTGGATACGATGGGCAGGAATACCGATTTTATCGCGCCAGATAGCGAAAGCTTCCTCATCCTCCCTAAAGACACTAACGACTAATCTTTCGGGGGGAAGGTTAAAAACTTCTGTGGACAATTCCCAGGCCCAGGCGATCGCTTGTTCTTTAAAATAATCACCAAAGCTAAAATTGCCCAACATCTCAAAAAAAGTATGATGTCTGGCAGTCCGGCCGACATTTTCGATGTCGTTGGTGCGAATACATTTTTGGGAAGTGGTAGCGCGGGTAAATTCTGGGGTCTTTTGCCCTAAGAAAATCGGTTTAAAAGGGAGCATTCCCGCAATAGTCAGCAAAACGGTGGGATCTTCTGGAACTAGGGAGGCACTAGGGAGAATTTTATGGTTTCTGGCCGCAAAAAAGTCTAAAAATCGCTGGCGAATCTCGCTTCCGCTTAGGTGGTTACTCATAGAAGATGTCAGTTAGTCAGAAAATGCCTATTTTATCCATTGTGGCATTTTTGCGTTTTAACTCTCCACCTTTACTCTCGCGCCACTTGTCGGACTTGTTCTAAGTCTAAATCCAAAGCTTGAGCGATTTGTTCCACACTTAAACCCAAAGCCAGCAAACGGGGAATAGATTCCAGTTTAGCCTCTAGTTTTCCTCGCTCTAGTCCTTGTTCGAGTCCTCGCTCTAGTCCTTGTTCGAGTCCTTCCTGTCGTCCTTCCCGTTTAGTTGCTTCCTTCCATTCCTGATAGGTTTGAGATAAGGTCATAAACACCTCTCTATCTTCAGTTTCTAGGATGTTATTTATTTCCATACTAACCCGCCAACTAATTAATAATTCCAGCACATTTTCCCGGAAAGCATTACCTTGAGGTAATTCTAACAATTCTCGCACCGCTTGGTCTTGAGTTTTTC
>NZ_JADBUE010000263.1:0-17832 GCF_020245805.1 Microcystis sp. M179S2
ATCACCCCGATCATAACCAGAGGTGGAAGGAGATAAAACTTCGATAATTAGGCAGGGATTTAAAATTTCATCGTTGCGATTATCACTAAATAATGGTTCCCCGGCAATAATCATTAAATCTGGGTATAAACCGCGATTATACTGGGGTATCCATAGACGTAGATCGCTCGATTGAAGACGATAATTAGTTCCTCTTAAAGCTAATTTTAGCAGGACAATCAGATTAATGAGAATACTATTATGATTGATGCTTCCCCCTGTCATCTCGATAATTTCCCCGTCGTGATATTCGTGTTTAACCTCGGCTATGGTTTCTAAATTACGATATTCTTCTAAGCTGATAGTTTTGGGGGGAGATGAAGTCAACATTTTTCCAGATTAGAGATTCTTTTATTTAATCATAACACAATTAATGCTACCCATTTAATTCTAATTCCCCTTGGAGAAAATCAATAAATTGTCTAGCAGTTCTTCCCGAGCGCCCATTATGTTGGGTTGCCCATTGTTTGGCACGAAATTCTAATTCTTCTAAGCTAATTTTTAATTTAGCTAAACTGGCTAAATGACGCACTATTTCCAAATATTTTTCTTGATTAGCCGGTTCAAAAGTGAGGGTTAAACCAAAGCGATCACTAAAGGATAATTTTTCTTGTACTGTGTCCCAATTATGCACTTCATCACTATCTTTTGGTCGGGGTCGATCCGCAAAAAATTCTCTGACTAAATGTCGGCGATTAGAAGTGGCATAAACTACGACATTTTTCGGTCTAGCGGTGACGCTTCCCTCTAAAACAACTTTTAAAGCTTTAAAAGCTTCATCATCTTCTTCAAAGGATAAATCATCGACAAAGATAATAAATTTTTGGGGCAAATCTCGCAAGATTTCAATAATTAATGGTAGGTCTTTTAATTCCGATTTTGCCACTTCAATTAAGCGCAATCCCTGACTATGATATTTTTGCAATAATCCCTTAACCAGAGAGGATTTTCCTGAACCACGGCAACCATAGAGTAAGACATTTAAAGCGGGATAACCTGCTAATAAAAACTCAGTGTTTTTAATCAAGGTTTTCTTAGCCATTTCATAACCGACTATGTCTTGAATCTGCACGGGATCGGGATGATTAATTCCTTGTAATCTGCCTTCTTGCCACCTTAAAGCTTGATAACGGGCAAAAATTCCTGTACCACACTCACGATAATAATCGGCTAGAGCTTCGACTAATTCCGTCCAATCTAAACTAGAATGGAGGAAACTTTCTAATTTATTGTCCACTTCCCAAGCGGGGAAAATTAGAAATTTAATTTGTTCAAAAACTGTCGAATTACTTAAGCTATAAATGCTAGAGTTATAAAGAGATTGGAGGATAGATAAATCCTGTTTAACGCCATTAATTAAAGATTCGGGTAACTCCCAAACACTTTTTTTCTGTACCTGTTGACTAAAGGGATTATCATCTAATAAAATTTGTTCGATTAGAAAATCATTCCAACTGATATTTCTGGATGCTAAAGCTTGAAACAATTGACCATAAGCTTTGAGAAAATCGGCAACATTATCCGTAGATAATAGGGTAATAAATGCCTGGCCAATAGCATTATCAAAAACCCCTTGATACAAAACTAACAAGCTGACTTTTTTGTAAATTTCAGAGTTCATTTTTAATTCTCCACTAATAACTAAGATTTCATGGCCGCCTTTTTGCAATTTCTAATCCGATTTAATAATTGCCGCCTTGTAGCCGAGGGAATGCCAATCAGTTATTATACTAGCAAGATAGGGCGATATCTGCAACATTAAGGTTAAAAAGGGAGAAATGCCTACCGACTAATTCTTAGGATTTCTTGAATTGATTCTCGATAAAATTGATAACTTATAGCAGTTATCTTCATGGTGAGGTGCAAAGTTTTCGTTTTGGGGAGACGGTCGATGATACCCTGTCAGGTTACACATCATCTTGAGGAGAAACGCTATATTTGATAAAATTTAACCAATCTTGGATTTCCTGTCCTAACCAGAGACATTCATCCTCGCGGAGATTCTGACCGATCAGATAATAATTTTTAGCCGTCCGCAGACGAATCTGATAGTTACCTTCTGTGCCATTGCTATGGAGAAAAATACCCCATAAATCTTGAGTTCTGAAGGCAAATTTTTGGTAGATAAAATTGAAAACTTTATATTTAATTAAAACTTCTTGAGGTGTAAGAATTAATTGCATCTCACGCAAACAAATAAAACCAATTAGAGCTACAATAAAGGTAAGAATCGGGGAGATAAAGACAGTGACAGTAAGGACAATCGCCAAAGACCAGAGGGTAGCTGCATCGGAAGGTAGCTTAATTTTTGGGGGTAAATTAATCTCTAAATTATCCCGGTGTTTAGCGATACGGATGGAACTGTGGGGAGGTTTTGGTAATTTCTTAGGATCGATTAAACTTGATGCTTGGCGATAGTAGGGATGTTGGAGAAATTTCAGAGCTTCTCTGGCACTTTTAAACCGCTTTTCTACCGCTACATCGGTCATAGTTTCTAACCAATCGATTAAATCATCATCAATTGTCACCCGTTGGCGAAATTGAATTTTAGAGTCGCGGTGGGGCAATTCTATCGGGACAATTCCCGTCAATAAATGAATTAAAGTCATACCTAAGGCATATAAATCAGAACTGGGAACCGCCCGGCCCCAAAATTGTTCTAGAGGTGCATAACCACTCGTTCCCACCACAGTAAAAGTAACTCCCGTCACTGCACCGCGGGACTGGACTGCCCCAAAATCTACTAAATAAACGTTATTTTCCGAGTTAATAATTAAATTACTAGGTTTAATATCTCGATGTAATACTGGGGGCGATAATTCGTGCAAATAAATGAGAATTTCGAGAACTTCTTCGGCAATAGTCCGAATTACCGTAGCGGTGAAACGTTGCCCCCTTTCTAAGCGCTCGCTTAGGGATTCTCCCGGTATATAATCTTGTACAAGCACAAACCAAGGAATCCCGTCACCTTGATTTTTATCGAGGGAAAAATAATCGCGATAGCGGGGAATACGGGGATGATGGAGAGAAGCTAAGACGGCTGCCTCCCGTTCAAATAATTTTAATTCTTCCCACTCCATCTGGGGACTAAAAGCGAGGAGTTTAATAATTACCGATTCTTGGGATAATACATCTATAGCTAACCAAGTTTGACGACCGATAGCGGTATTTCCTAGGCGTTGTTGTAGTTGGTAACGTTCAGCTAAAAGAGAATCAGAAGTAAAGGTCATAGTGGCTTTTCCCTTATTTAGGGTCTGCTGAAAAAGTTTTTCCTGGGGACAGGGGTTGGGGGGGCCACACCCCACACCCCACACCCCACCCCTATAACTGATTTAGAAAAACCAACCGTAGGAATGAAGACCTTTACCTAAAAGATTCACCCCTAAATAACATACCCAAACCACAACAAAACCACTCGCCGCTAGAATAGCTGGTTTTCTTCCCTGCCATCCCCGGGTAATGCGGGCATGGAGATAAGCGGCAAACACTAACCAAGTGATTAGCGCCCAAGTTTCTTTCGGATCCCAACTCCAATAGGAACCCCAAGCTTCATTCGCCCAAACCGCCCCGGCGATGATACCGATAGTGAGAAGGGGAAAACCGAGACCAATGACCCGATAACTGATATTATCGAGGGTTTCTGCCAAGCTGAGACGTTGGGGCGAAAGGGTCGTCATCGCTGTTAAGGTGGGAGTTAAAAGGGCGGTTGTGCCACCGTTAGCCGTTTCCATGAAAATTGGGGCGGAAAGAGTGGTAGATAACTTATTTTGCAGACGATAGGCCCCCGTACCCACGGAACTGCCTTTTAACTCGATATTTTGACCTCTAGTGACGATCAGAAAAGCGATCGCCATCAGGGAACCCACCATCAAAGCAGCATAACTTAACATCATGACGCTAACGTGCATCATCAGCCAATTCGATTTTAAAGCTGGAACCAAGGGCGCCGAAGTTTGCATTTCCCCGGGTAAAGACAAAGTGGCAAAAGCAGTAATCCCCATGGCTACAGGAGTCGTCACCACCCCCACCAGGCGACTGCGGCTATTGTACTCAGCAATTAAATGAACCGCAGTTACACCCCAAGCGAGAAAGAATAAAGATTCGTAAAGATTGCTGATGGGGAAATAACCCGCTTCTAACCAGCGCGCCCCCAATAAAGCGGCGATACAGAGGTTAGCGATGGCCACTCCCGTGCTGCCCAGGCCGGGCAACAAAGGTATGCTAGGAAAGGCTGCCCCGGCCCAATAAACCAGCATGGTTAAAAACAGGACTAAAAAAGAAGTGTTATCGAGAAAGTTCTCTAAGCTAACTAAATTCATGGGATTTCTCTCGTTTGTCGCTCGCTCGCTACCAAGTATTCCATCCTCTATCCTATCCCATCGGTAAGGCGATCGAGACAGGGAATTGTTAGTATGAACTTTGCATTTTCACTCTGACCCACCCTAAAAATTATGGCTAATCAAGAAGATAATCAATTTTCCTGGTCGCGTTTGCCTCTGTTAGGCAAAATCCTGATCATTTGTTCTGGTGTTGCCGCTTTAGGCTATTTTCTTATCCCTCGTCCCTCAGAATTATCCAATATTCCCCTCGAACCCTACAGCGAATTTATCAGTAGAGTGGAACGGGGCGACATCAGTAATGTCAAAATTGGCAATCAAGTCATCTATTATCAATTAAAAAATCCTTTAGAATCCCTGCCTATTCCGGGTAATCCCCCCGTTAATCCCCCAGAATCAAGTCATCCCTTTTACGGTGATTCTAGTTCTCTGGACAGCAAACCAAGCAGTAATCTAGTCTCCAGACGAGTCTTGGCCACGATTCCAGTCGATAACCCCCAATTACCCCAACTATTACAGCAAAAAGGCGTAATCTTCGAGGCGATTCCTGTGGCCGAAAACAGTTGGATCACCACTCTCCTCGCTTGGGTGGTTCCTCCCTTAATTTTAGTCGCCGCCATGCAGTTTCTGTTCTATCGCAACGATGACACGCGTAAATCACTGCTTTTTAATAAAAATCTCGCTAAAGTTTACGGAGACGGCGAAAAATATCCGATTACCTTCAGTGATGTGGCCGGGGCCGAGGAAGCAAAAACCGAGTTAAAGGAAATTGTCGAATTTCTCAAGGATGCCGAGCGCTTTAATAAAATTGGGGCGCGTATTCCTAAAGGTGTTCTCTTGGTCGGACCGCCGGGGACGGGAAAAACCCTCTTAGCAAAAGCGGTCGCGGGGGAAGCGGGAGTGACGTTTTTTAGCATTTCGGCCTCGGAATTCGTGGAATTATTTGTCGGGACCGGGGCAGCCCGGGTGCGGGATCTATTTGCCCAAGCGAAGAAAAATGCCCCTAGCATCATTTTTATTGATGAATTGGACGCGATCGGTAAATCGAGAAGTTCGGGATCGGGAACTAGCGGCAGCAATGATGAGCGCGAGCAGACTTTAAACCAACTTTTGACAGAAATGGACGGTTTTAGCCCCAAAGAAGCCGTCGTCATCGTTTTAGCCGCCACCAATCGCCCAGAGACTCTTGATGCCGCTTTATTGCGTCCGGGGCGCTTTGATCGCCAAGTTTTGGTGGATCGTCCCGATTTAGCGGGAAGATTGGCAATTTTGCAAATATACGCCCAACGAGTCCAGATGGGTGAAGATGTTAACCTCAAAGCGATCGCCACCCAAACCCCCGGTTTTGCCGGTGCCGATTTAGCCAATCTCGTCAATGAGGCTGCTCTCTTGGCCGCCCGTAATAATCGGGAAAAAGTCAGTCAAATTGATTTTAAAGAGGCGATAGAAAGAGTTATCGCTGGCTTAGAAAAGAAAAGTCGGGTTTTATCGGAAAAAGAAAAGAAAATCGTCGCTTATCACGAAGTTGGCCATGCTTTAGTCGGTGCTGTCATGCCGGGAGGTGGTCGGGTGGAGAAAATTTCCATCGTTCCCCGGGGTTTATCCGCTTTGGGTTATACCCTGAAAATTCCCACGGAAGACCGTTTTTTGATGACAGAAACCGAATTTAAAGAACAAATTACTATGTTATTGGGCGGTCGGGCAGCCGAAGAATTAATCTTTGGCAGTGTCACTAATGGCGCTTCCGATGATTTACAAAGGGCGACGGATATTGCTGAAAGAATGGTGACAATGTATGGTATGAGTAAATCCCTGGGACCCCTAGCCTACGATAAAACAGGACAGGCTAATTTTTTAGGTAATAATCAGGGTAGTCCCCGCCGTTCGATCGGGGAAAATACGGCCAAAGCGATCGATGAAGAAGTTAAACAAATTATCGACGCTAGTTACCAAAAAGCCCTAGCAATTCTCAGTCACAACCGCAATTTATTAGAGTCGATTACCGCTAATCTTTTGACCACCGAAGTAATCGAAGGAGAAGAATTGCAAGAATTCTTAAATCAAGCGCAAATGGTCTGATCAATCCCCATAAATAGGGTCTGCTGAAAAAGTTTTTCGTGGGGAAGTGGGGAAGTGGGGAAGTGGGGAGAACAAAGCTGCCTTTTGCCTTTTGCCTTTTGCCTTTTGCCTTTTGCCTCTCCTCATAACTAGGGTTTGCTGAATAAATAATCGAGAATATCTAACTTAAGGAGAGGAGAGGATCAAGGCATTGGAAAACTGGTATTTCCCTGCTTTGACGGTTAATTTGCCCTTTTTCCAACCCAAAGAAACGGGAGAGTTATCTCGACTTAAACTGTTATAAAGGGCGAAATTTTTTGACCAATCGTGCTTTTGACCGTTACGAATTAAAATCGGCAGTAGATTGATTTGATTATAGGTCAATTGTAAACTCTGCCCTTGACTGCCTTTAAATAAAACCCTGCCCTGATTAATTTGAGTTAAATTTACTTGACTTTTTTGCTTAAATATGATCTTAAAATTCTCATAACTGCCCTGGGTTGCCGCTTCCCCCACTTCCAGAGCAAAACCCGCATAATTGTTACCTGTGGGTAAAGCTTGGTAGGTATTATCATCGGGATAAGGGGAATTAGGAATCTCGATCATTTCAGGAGAAGAAAGATTTATTAATCTCAGGGCTAACCAAGTTTTTTCTAATTGAATAAACCAGATATTATCATCTTTTTCTACCTTGGCAGTTTTCGGTAATTGCCAGAAAAAAGCTTGGTCTGCTGGTCGTAACCAGATTAAAAGATTACGATATTGTCCGATTTCATCCCCGGGATTTTTGCCCGGTTTTACGCCATTTTTGCCAGTGTTAGCCACAAAAAAATCCACACCTTTGTGTTGATTAAAGGCCATTAATTTAAACGGGGCCACATCGCCATCGGGGAAAGTTCCCACCAGACTACCCATTTGATAACTAGCCCCGATAAATTGAGTTTCCCAATAACCCGGACTTTGATTATTGCCCGGTTTCCAGTTTTCATACAGGGGTTTACTGGCGAGAATTTCTACCGGTTTATTAAAGTTTTTTCGGGCTAATTCCATCACTGCCAAAGGAGGACGATAACCACTGGTAATTAGATAAAGAGAGTCCAATTCCGGGCGATTATTGGGGACAGGGGTATCACCAAAGTATAGCCAAAAAGTGCGGGCTGCGTGCGATCGCATTACGCCATGGCCATCACCATAATCGCGTTTTACAGGGCCACCCCAACCACCGCGATAATATTTAACACTAGCGGCCATGGATAACCAATCTAAGGCCATTTTTGCCCATTGTTTAACTTCCGTATCTTGAGCAAAATCGTAGAGATTGAGATAGGGAGCAAAGGTGTGACCGTGATAAACTTCTGAATCCCATTCTCCCATACCGATGTTATATAAAGCTGAAACGTAACGCTTAATTTTACTTTTATAAATTTGACGAGTTGCTTCATTTCCGGTTTCTTCGGCCATCAGATAAACCGATGTTTCGCGCATCGCTCGCAGGTTATCAGTATTGCGACTATCTACCCATAAACCCCGTCTTGTTATACTCCAATCATTACCCGTTCCTTGGCCCGTACCGTGGACAGGATGGGGCCGTTGTAAAGGGTCGGTTTCTGTCCAAATTTTCGCCGCATTATACATTCTCTGACGATAAACAGGATCGAGATATTTTCCGAGCAGAAAATATTTTCTAATTTGTCCTTTCAGGGTAAAAGAAAAATAATAATCTATATAATCAGTGTGGGCCTGTTCCCGTTTTTGTGGGTCATCCTGCTGCAGGAAATCTAGGGCTTTTTGCCGGTTTCCTGCCAAGAAATCAAACATGGCCATAGGATAGGATCTTTTCTCGTTTTCTCCCCACAAATTGCCATAACTTTCTGCCTTAGCAAAATGGTTAATAACTTGCTTGGCCCTTTGTTGAAATTCTGCCTCTAATTCCGGTGTCCAATCGTTAAGATATTGGGATTTAACTTCGGCAACGGGGAAGGAAGCGATCGAGTTTTGAGAAACAGAATAGAGGGAATTAAAGCCAATAGTAAATAGGGCAATTATTACCGCTAAAATTAGATATTTAATTCTAGATCCAATCGTCATCTTCGGCAAATTCATCGATGTTTCCTTGATTTTCTGGGGACTCAGGTTTATTTTCTTTATCTAATTGTAAAGGAACTGGTTCAGGAGGGATAATTTCTGGTAATAATTCTTCGGGTTTTTGACCATCTACCTCCACCACAATCATTTCTGTGACGGGAAACCAAAGTATGCGGCCTTGATCGTCACAAACCGTCAGCGATCGAGATTTATCTGGAGTCTCGGTTGCGAAGAAATCTCCTAACATTTTGGTGGGTAAAATATTCTTACTTTCACCCCCAATAACTCCTAGGAATATATATTCGTTACCTGTGGTCAAATGTTGGACAATAATCGCCATAGTTAAAAAATTCAGTCAATGAAATGTACTTATTGATAAGCTGTTGACTCTTGAATAATAGCTTTCAGCCATGAGCTTTCCACTGATAACTGATTACTGATTACTGATAACTGATTACTGCTTAACTTGACTGCCGTGACTGCGAGGATCGGTTTGACTAGCGCCCGCAAGGATATTAAAATCAGAAGCCTGTCCCGTAGTGGTGGCATAGGGTAGGGTAGAATTGGTTAAAAGTGCTTCTAAATTAGCGGTTAAAATTGATTTTGGTTGTTCTCCGATCGCTTGGGCAACTGGTTGTCCTTGATTATTTAAAAAGACAAAATGGGGAATACCATCCACGCGATAACGGAGAATTTCCGGCAACCATTTATTATTATCAACGTTGAGCATGACAAAATTAATGGCATTACCGTATTGTTTTTTAATTTCGGCAATTTCAGCGGCCATCGCCTGACAACTGGTACACCAATTAGCATAAAATTCTGTCAGGGTGGGTTTACCATTGCTGAGGGCAAGATCGAAAGGTGTCGCTTTTTCCGCTTGCGCTTCCAAAGATACAGAACTAGCGGTGGTTTGAAACCCCAAGAAAATCGCTACACTAAGGATAACTGCCGTTACTGCCAGCAGCAGATTTCTGGTTTTGTTGGTGGGTGTGGTGGCTGTCATGGATAGTCTCTCAAAAATTATTCCTATCCTATCCTATCCTCATGAAAAAACGCGTTACTCTCACTTTTCCCAAAAAAGCCGTCCATATGCCCGTTACCTATCGACTGGCGAAGGATTTTAATGTCGCCGCTAATATTATCCGCGCCCAAGTTGCCCCCAATCAAGTGGGAACATTAGTATTAGAATTATCGGGAGATATCGATGAGTTAGAAGCGGCGATCGAATGGTTACAATTACAAAATATTGGCGTTTCCCAAGTTAGTCGCGAAATCGTCATTGATGAAGAAAAATGCGTCGATTGTGGGTTATGTACGGGAGTTTGTCCCACGGAAGCTTTAACCCTTGATCCCGAAAGTTTTCGTCTCAAGTTTTTGCGTTCCCGTTGTGTGGTTTGTGAACAATGTATCCCCACTTGTCCCGTGGCGGCAATTTCCACAAACTTGTAAAGTAGCAGTTATTAAATTAATTTTTTTGCCCATTTAAATAATAGCCATCTCTGGAGATTTTAAGCCTTCATTTGTCTCCAACGCGGTTAATCGTCACAAATATCCCGTTCCCTTTCTGCCTAAAGACCCTTTCTCCGATACCATAGTTAAAAAGAGATTGCTGACTCTGGCCACATCTGTGGGGATTACATACCATTAATCATGGTTTTTTTGCAAAAAATACAAAAAACTTGACATGACTTCTGCCGTTCCTCGCCTTTCCTATCCTGATAGTCCGATTGCTGATCTTCGCGGCCTCTATAACTTTATCCTCAACCCGCAACTGTTAGCCGCAGAAAAGGGAAATCCGTCGATCGTTAGTTTTTGTCAAAAAATTTCCCCCGTTGATCCCCTAGAAATTCTCTCTCGGATTGCCTCTAGCTATGCCACCCATTGTTATTGGGAAAATCCCGAACGAGAAACCGCTTTTCTCGGCTACGGCATCGCCTTTGCTGCCACTTTCCACGGCAAACAACGTTTTTTAAAAGCTCAAAAATTTATTGAAAACTGTCAACAAAGAATTATTAAAATTGATAACTATAGCGAGATTACTCCCCGCATCTTTTGTAGTTTCACTTTTTTCGACTCGGAAAGAGCTACCCCCTTTCCCTCAGCTACCCTAACCCTGCCTAAGTTTCAAATTATCAAAAAACAGTCGGAATATTTTTTCCTTACCAATCTCCTAATCACCGGCGAAAAAGAAATAGAAAACTCCCTCGAAGAAACTATCAACAACCTCAAAATTATCCAAAATAACTCGAGCAATTGCCGACAAAATCCCCATCAGGCTCCCTGTAGTTATTATATTCATCCTACCTATAATTTTCAAGCGGCTGTTGCCGATGCCCTCCAATCTATCCAGGCTCAAAAATTTAGCAAAATTGTCCTCGCTCACGCTCTTGACGTGATTTCTCCCCGTCCTTTTCATCTGGTAAACTGTCTCGATAATTTGCGTCAGCGTCATCCCGATTGCTATACTTTTTCCCTCGGCAATGGACGGGGAGATCATTTTATCGGCGCTAGTCCCGAACGCTTGCTAACTGTCCATCAGGGGCAATTAATCACCGATGCTTTAGCGGGATCCGCTCCCCGGGGAGAAAATGCGATCGAAGATGCTCTTTTAGCCAATAAACTCCTCGCTAGTGAAAAAGAACAACGGGAACATCGGGCTGTTAGTGACTTTATTAACCAAAAACTGCGACAAATTGGCTTAAATCCGCAAAATTCTCCCTCTAGATTGTTAAAACTCTCCAATATTCAACATCTCTGGACTCCTATCCATGCCAAACTAAAACCCTCCATCCATCCCCTCGAAATTGTTGCCCAACTACACCCCACTCCTGCTGTTGCTGGGGTTCCCACGGAGATCGCTTTAGCACAAATTCGTCATTATGAAACCTTCGATCGCTCTCTTTATGCCGCTCCTTTGGGTTGGATCGATTGTCAAAATAATAGTGAGTTTATTGTTGGTATTCGTTCGGCCTTAATTAAAGGCGATCGAGCGCGATTATACGCCGGTGCGGGTATTGTTGCCGGTTCCGATCCGGAAAAAGAACTAGCAGAAATTCAGCTTAAATTTCAAGCTCTCTTAAAAGCTTTAACTTAAACTGTAGCTTGTTACCGAACTAATAACTTAAATAAGTCTAATTTACCCTTAAAAGGCGGATATTTTAAAGCGGGATTGAACCAAAGAGGTGTTTTCATAATCGCTTTTTGGTGACTAAAATTCTCAAAGGAAAAACGACCATGATAGCTACCAATACCGCTATTTCCTCGACCACCAAAGGGTAAACTAGGATTAGTAAAATGAAAACTATTGTTGTTAATACAACCTCCCCCAAACTGGACTGATTCTAGCCATTTCTTTTCGGTCTTTGCCTTGGTAGTAAACAGATAAAAAGCTAGAGGGTTAGGGTTTTTAGCAATAATTGCTAAAGCTTCCTCAAAAGTGCTAAAGGCAATGATCGGTAAAATTGGACCGAATATTTCCCCTTGCATAATAGGAGCATCGAGGGAAACATTAGTTAATAAAGTTGGTTGAATATATAAATTTTCTCGATCGGTTTTGCCTCCAAAAACAATCTCACCATCTTGGAGAAAGTCAATCAGGCGATCAAATTGTTTCTCATTAATTATCTTACCATAATCAGCACTTAATCTCGCATCTTCACCAAAAAAATTAACAATAGTATTGGCTAATTCTCTGATCAAATTCTCCTGCTGGGATTGATGTACCAAAATATAATCAGCTGCGATACACATTTGACCACAATTAGAGAATTTTGTCACGGCAATGCGACGGGTTGCCACGGAAATATTAGCATCAGCTTCGATAACACAGGGACTTTTTCCCCCTAATTCTAGAGTAACGGGAATTAACTTTGCTGCCGCTAGTTGATAAATAATTTTTCCTACCCTTGTACTGCCAGTAAAAAATATCTGATCAAAGGTAAAACTGTCTAACATATTCGGAATTACTTCCGCACCATCTCCTGGGACAATTAACACATATTCTTCGGGGAATATTTCTTCAATTATTTTAACTACTAATTTTTCCGTCGCTGAGGCAAATTCACTCGGTTTTAATACCGCACAGTTACCTGCAGCAATGGCACCGACTAAAGGCACTAATAACAATTGGAGGGGATAATTCCAAGCACCAATAATTAAAACCACTCCTAAAGGTTCCCGAATAATCTGACTGGAGGATGGGAAATTTAAGAGATTAGTTTTAACAGTTTTGGGTTGCATCCATGAGCGCAAATTTTTTAAAGCGGTATTAATTTCCACCAAAAGGAAGCCATTTTCAGTAATCCAACAATCTTCGGGACTTTTCTTTAAATCGCTATATAAAGCTCGATATATCTCTGCTTCATATTTAATGATTGCCTGTTTTAACTTCTCTAACTGCTGACGACGGAATTGATAGGAACGAGTTGCACCACTGGCAAAATACTGACGCAATTTGGCTAATTTTTCTGAGTTTGACAGCATCGAAATAATTCCTAAGTTAATAATGAAATTCTATGGCATCCACTGGGGACGAATTCCCGCTAGAGGTAATTCAATTAAATCAGATTTACTGGCTTTTACTCCATCTTGTAGGGGAGGAATTAACATCCACAAACGACCACCGATAATTGTTTCTCCCGAATCGGTAGTCAAGGGATTAGTAGGATTAGTATCATAACTGGTGCGAAGTTGATCAAAAATAATTGCTAAACTATCGGGAGATAAACTAATGTGAATATCACGATAATCAGCTAATTCCAGTAGGGGAGTCACTTGACCAGTCTTTACATCTATTTTAGCAAAATAGGGTTTTTCTTTGTACTCTTGACTATTAGTCACTAACTCAGTTAACAAACAATACAAATCACTACCAGTGGCATTAAATTGACAATCTATAATCGAACCTTGTAGATTGAGTAAGCGTTTTTGTAATCCTTGATTATTGACATAAAAAAGCGATCGAATATAACGCATTTTGGCATTATCAGTATTAAAATTTACCATTGCCGCAGCCGTACCATCAGCAGAAAAATTCAAAATTCGCCCAAATTTTGGTAAAAAATCCAGGGGTTTTGTCTCGAATTTTAAGGGCAAAAGCGCAATTCCTTCCCCCTGGGTGACAGCCAAAGTTTTACTATCAGGTGCGATCAAAAATTCCCCGCCTTGGATGTTTAATTGTTGGGGTTTTTCCCCTGATTTAACTGCCCATAAATCGAAGTTAATCGGATTGCGGCGCTCAATTCTCTGCACGACAATAGTTTCCCCATCTTTAGCTAAATCAAAGTGATTATTTTGATAATCTTTATTGTCTAGCACTAACTCAATTTTTAGAGGCGATTGACTGCTATCAACTTGGTAAAGCTGCAGTTCACGAATTCCCTCTATCCCCCGATTTTTCGCCACGGCCGAAAAGAGAATTTTTTTACCATCAGGATAGAATTCAAAAGCCATAACGGTCAAATTTGCGGGGGTTAAGAGGGTTTTCTTCTCCTCGGTCAAGTTATAAAAAATTAATCTTCCCTGTTCTTCCCCATTAGTGCCAATATAGGCAAAAGCACGATCGCGACTTTTAAATTCTCTTTCAAAAATTGCCAGGGTTTGTCCTAATCGATTACCGCTGCGAAATTGTTCCCGCGCACCTTCAATTTGCAGATGATATTTTTCTCCGTAGGGAATGGGAGAAGTGAGGGTATAAGCTAATCGTCTTCCGGCCCAACTCAACTTACCCGGCAGCGGAGGATCGATAACTAGATTTTTTTCTACACTAGCATGATCCATGGGGCGATCAAAAGTGATAATAAATGCTTGATCTTCTGAGCCAATTTCTCGATTTTCCCAGCTAAATTCCTTGACCCTTGGACCGGTTTGCAAAAGACATTGATTACCACAGCTATTACCTAACCAAATTAAGCCGCCAATTACTAAGGTTAGCGATACAATTAATGTTATCGCTAATTTATCAATCGGTTGTAGTTGTAAGGTCTTGATCATTATAGTAGATGGTTAGAAACAACTGATAACTGATAACTGATAACTGTTAATATCCGTAGGGATCCACAGGAGTGGGTATAGATTTCACGGATTTAGCCTTAATTACTAATTGTCTTCTGGTGGTTGATTTTCCCACCTCTACGGGTAAAGATTCCGTGGCCATTTCTCCGGTGATTTCTAACCAAGTGTCATTGGGATATTGACCGCGACTTCCTGATAGTTTCACCGGCAAACCCACGGGATAAGCATCCACGGCACAACAGGTAAGAATAAAGCGACTAATTAATAAATAATTATCGGGTAACTGGGGCAATTGTACCACAAAACCTGTGACTTTTACCGGTTGTCCCGTGTAAGCATCAGGTTCGGGGTAAGCATTCAAAGTTCTTACCCATTCAATTAAACTTTTTTCCTCTGGTTTAACGGTAGTGCCAAAGGATTGAGTTTGCAAGCGAGTTAGGGGTAAAGATTCACTAATTCCCCTCTGTAATGCGATTTGACTGCTGAGGGGCTGCGGGGTGATAAATAGGCCTAAAAGGGCAGTTATTACTAATAAACCTGAGCCAAAATGTTGGGGAAGAATGGTAATATGCGATCGATTATCGTTACTATCTAAATTAATCTTTTTTTGCCACTGTTTTAATAATGTCCAAAGCTTGACTATTCCCAGAACAAATAAAGCAATACTGGTGATGAGAACCAGAATAAAATAATTAGGATGTATCAGTAAATTTAAATGTCCAGTTATCCAGTATTTAAATAGTAACGAACCCCAACCGATTAGGGCAATAACATCGATAAATTGGGGGGCGATTATTTTTAGACGTGATGAATTCATGGGAAAAACTATCCGGGTACTGACCTAAAATAAATAACTGTGAGCCAAGGTGAGTAAAAAAGTCATTTGCGCTGCTAAAGCAAAGAGATAAATTAACATTCTCGGTTTAAAAATAGACAACATTAAACCAATCCCTTTCAGGTCAATCATTGGACCGAACACTAAAAAAGCCAGCAGGGAACTACTGGTAAAACTAGAGGCAAAGGAGAGAGCAAAAAAAGAATCAACCGTGGAACAAATCGAAACAATTACCGCTAACAGCATCATGGCCAAGATCGAAGTAATCGGATCCTGACCCAAATTAAGAACAAATTCCCGGGGAACAAACACCTGTAAACCGGCCGCTATAGCACTTCCTAAGATTAACACTCCTCCTAATTCCCGTAATTCCATCACCACGTTTTCCACAAAAGTTAACCAGCGCCTTTTCATCGGGATAGCTTGCACTGCTGGTAGGACAGCAGTAGCGGCAAAACTTTCATCTAAGCGCAAAGTTTGCCCAGAATTACCGATCAGAAAAGAACCGGATTGTAGTAGTAGTGGGATAGATTCTTTTTCCGGTGTTTGCGGTTGCCAATTGAGACTTTTTGCCAAAGAGGTTTGGAGGAGCGGTCGGGGATCTTTTTGGATACTAAAGATAATACCGATAACCGTAGCGATGAACAAAGAAAAGATAACTCGATAGAAAACAATTTCCGGTTGATCGCGAAAAGCTACCCAAGTGGACCAGATAACAATCGGGTTAATTGTCGGCGCTGCTAAGAGAAAACTAACCGCTACTGCATTCGGCATTCCTTGCACAAGTAAACGTCGCGCCACCGGCACATTGCCACACTCGCAGACGGGAAACAAAAAACCAATACATCCCCCCACAAATGCTCCTAAAACAGCATTTCGAGGCATCAAGGCAACTAGGCGACGTTCATCGACAAATATTAAAAGAATACTAGAGAGAATCACCCCTAGCAGTAAAAAAGGCATCGCTTCCACCAACAGGCTCAGGAATAGGGTAAAGGCATTTTGTAGTTGACTCATCTATCCTCGCCTTGGCAATTAGAGGTTTAGGGGTAAAGACTTAGGAACCCTAGAAAAAGGTTCATCTATCAGTTATCAGTGACCAGTTATCAGTTATCAGTGACCAGTTATCCGTTATCCGTTATCCGTTACAGCCTTTCTCGTCAAGATGAAGTATAACTCAATTTGGTATTGACGACCAGCGACCGGCTCCCCAAAAGGAAAACTTCGTACCTCACCATTAAGATAACTGTTAGAGCAGATTTGAGTTTTCAGTCCACTGATTACTGTTTACTGATCACTGATCACTGAACTAGAGGACTCGATTAAGTTTGCCGCTTTGATAACCTTCTAGATCGAGGGTGACATAGATAAAGCCTAATTTTTGCAGATCAGCGACTAATTCGCTTAAATTTGTCCGATTAATAAAGTCGGGAATTGCTGCTGCCGGTAATTCAATCCGTGCCGTATCGCCGCTCGATCGCACCCGTAATTGACGATAACCTAATTTTCGCAGATAAATCTCCGCCCGTCCGACTCTTTGCAATTTCTCCAGGCTAATTTCCTCCCCGTAGGGAAAACGGGAACTTAAACAGGGTTGCGCCGGTTTATCCCACCAAGGTAAATTTAAGTAACGAGATAGTTGACGAACTTCGCTTTTTGTGATACCAATTTCCGCCAAAGGTGAACGAGCGCCGCGCTCCCTAGCGGCTTGAATTCCGGGACGATAATCCCTTAAATCATCAGCATTAACGCCATCGATGACGTAGGAATAACCACGAGCGAGAGCAAGGGGTTTAAGGGTGTCGTGTAGCTCACTTTTGCAGAAATAACAGCGATTAACGGGATTACTGGTGTAATTGGGGTTATTCATTTCCTCGGTTTCCACCAATTCGTGCCGAATACCGATATAATCGGCTTGGGCGATCGCTTCTTCTAATTCTTCCGGCAGTAGGGAGGGGGAAACCGCCGTAATTGCCAATGCTTGACCCCCTAGCAGATCATAGGCCACTTTGGCCACTAGGGTACTGTCCACGCCCCCAGAATAGGCAATCAGAGCTTTTTCGCTGGTTTTTAAGAGGTTTTGTAATTGTCCGAGTTGATCAAGTAATTGACTGTCCATGGCGGCGATTTTGGCAACTGGTTTAGGGAGACCGTTTTTTATATTGGGTATAGACAAGTAGCTTAAACCACTTGTCCCAAGAATTTGCGGCAATGAGGTAAGTAGTAGTGCAAAATAAATTTCCTAGTCAAGATAGGCACTCATGCAAGAGGCAAGAGGTGGTTAGATATGTGTAATTAATTTTGCCTAGTGGGACTTAAACAAATTTCAAGCCCAAATAAAGCCTAAACTGGCTTTGTAAGCGGCAAACACATCCAGATTCTCGGTCAGCCACTCAAAGAAACGGAAAGACATCGCTGTCCGAAAAGCTTCTAAAGCTTCCACAAAAGTGTTTAAAGGTCGAT
>NZ_JADBUE010000264.1:0-4493 GCF_020245805.1 Microcystis sp. M179S2
GGTGTGGGAAGTGGGGTGTGGGGTGTGGGGTGTGGGGTGTGGGGTGTGGGGTGTGGGGAGAATAAATAAAATAATCTCCTATCTCCTGACTCCTGACGACCGACTCGGAGAATCCTGACTCCTGACGACCGACTCCCGACTCCTCACCTTAACAGCATTAAAAAGAAAACCAACGTTGCAGAGTATTTAAAAATCTTTGCCAGAAAGTGGGTTTAGGGAAAAAGTCCCCTTGGGGTTGCCATTTTTCTATTAATTTCCTCCCCAAAGGAGTGAGACGAAAACTATCGGTTATCCCCTGTCCATCTACTTCGCGCCGCAAAATTCCCACTTTAATCAACCAGAGAAGATATCTTTCCACTGCTGCTTCCGTCAGCAGTCTGGAAGTATAACCTTTCTCTAAACCCCCAGCACCAGGGATGCTTAAAAGTGATACACTTTGCTCAAGCATAGCGGCGAATAGGGTGACACGGAAAGGAGAACAACAGAGGGCGCGTTCGGCCCGGTTGATGGTAGCATCAGGATAATTGATGGCGGTAACGGTGGGAGTCGATAGGCTCATAGATTCCAGTCGTTTAGCTATGGATAAACTCATTGTTACATTGATCTGGCCTCAACCCCTGTTAACCCCAATCACCGATAAAATAGGGATGAAGTGTTAAGTAGCTTGAGTGTTTATGCAGTCTCCCGAACCGTTCGATAATAAATATACCCCAGAGGAAGTGGAAGTGGAAATTGAAACCGACGATTTCCCCCCCGTTGATACCCGGGTTAGTTTCGCTGCCACCCTCGAAAAAGTGAAAACTTGGTACGGCAGCCTCTCCACACCAGCACAGGTAGTCGTGGCAGTGGCGGGGGTTTTTGTGGCTCTTTCGATTTTAACGGCGATTTTACGCCTAGTCAGCGCAGTTTTAAGCGCTTTAATCCTTGCCGCTATCGTTTATCTCATCTATCGTTACATCCTCAAACCGAAATTTTAGTCGGCTATGCACATTTTCTGTTCAATGTCAAGAGTTTAGTTGATAAAAAAAATTTATGGAAGAAGCGGACACCAGAGATATCTTGGGGGAAAATGTGGCTAAGTTGGGATTGGCCCAGATCCAGCGTCATCTATTTCTCTGCTGCGATCAGACTAAGCCAAAATGCTGTGACAAGGAAGAAGGGTTAGAAGTGTGGGATTATTTAAAGAAGCGGTTAAGTGAATTAGAACTCGATCGCCCTAGGGCAGACCGTCCGGGCTGTATTTTTCGCACTAAAGCCAACTGTTTGCGGGTTTGTAGCCAAGGGCCGATTTTATTAGTGTACCCGGAAGGAGTCTGGTATCGAAGGGTAAACAGAGAAGCGATCGAAAGAATTATCCAAGAACACCTAATCGGTAATCAAATCGTCACCGAATATGCTTTTCTTCGCCACGATTTACCGGCAATTTCTCTGAACTGTCCAGAAGAAGAACCCGAAACAATAGAGGAAAACAGGGTTAAAACTAACTGAAATCACTGATTCGATCGATTAAGATAAGTAGCTAGACACAATTAATTGCACATATCTAACTACCTGTTGCATGAGTGCCTGTCGATCCTTTGTCCGTCTCCATTCCCCCAACCCTGCAGCCTGGAAAATAGCGATGAAAGAGACCAACAAAGACAATAAACAACTTTTATTAATCGACGATGACCCGAATTTAATACTTTTGGTGAAGGATTATCTAGAGTTTCGTGGTTATAGGGTGACAACCGCAGAAAACGGTCGGGAGGCCCTGGCAATCCTCGAACGCGGGGCAAATGCTGCCAAAGCAGGGGAAATGCCCGATATGATTATCTGTGATCTGATGATGCCGGAAATGGACGGTTATGCCTTCCTCGAAAAAATTCGTCAGGACAGTCGTTTTAGTTGCATTCCCGTGATCTTTCTCTCCCCTAAGGGTCAAAGTCAGGACAAGATAACAGGTGTAACCGCCGGGGCCGATGTGTATATGGTCAAACCCTTTGAACCGGAAGAATTAGTGGCCCGGGTGGAGTCTTCCCTCAAACAAGCAGGCCGGTTGCCGAAACGCACCTCCCGCCACCATTCCCCGGATGTCACCCCTGTTCAAGTCCAGGGTAATGTGGAATTAACCCCAACGGAATTAAAAGTAGTACAATTGGTCGCACAAGGACTGGCTAATCGGGAAATCGCCGCAAAACTCAATGTTAGTCAACGGACAATCGAAAGCCATGTGTCGAATATGCTTCATAAAACCGGTCTTCATAATCGCACGGAATTGAGCCAGTGGGCGATCAAAAGTAATAAGCTGTTGACTATCTAGAGCTTGCTGAAAAACTTTTTTAGCATACCCTCAATAGTCAACAGCTTATCAGGGGTTAGGTCAGGTGATTGTCAACTCACCTTTTTTTGGCATTAAAAATCCCTGAGATTGTCCTGGGCTGCTAGTTGCGATCGCTCTTTTTCCATGGACAATTCCGTTTCCAATTCTTGGCTGAGGAAATAGTTGAGGAAAGTTCGGATAATAGCGATGAGGGCGAGTTGTGCCAAGGCTTCTATAGTAGGTGTGACGGTAGTAGCCACGATGTCTCCACCTAACTGAAACTCTAGGGCTAAAGATAGCCAAGTACCGAAACGAATGCGAATTTGATTGAAGGAAAAAGGGGGAAGACTGCGACGGTGACGATTAGACTGCCAAGCTAATTGTAGGGTTTTAATTAATCCGATCACCACACAAGCGATCGAAATACTTTCTAGGCAAAACTTGATGATTGCCACGGCAGAGATCAAGCCTGTTTCTAAAGTTGCTAAAAATTCCATACCCTCTTATGGGATTATCCGATCAACCAACCTACCATCTAAGGAAGTTTCTCCAATGGCAGTTAGAACAGGTTTCTCGCCTGTTCTAACCTCTGACTGACTTAAGCCGGTCTTCCCTCCACCACCTTATCAATTAAACCGTAGGCGACGGCTTCCTCGGCGGAGAGGAAATAATCGCGGTCAGTGTCTTTTTCGATGCGTTCGATGGTTTGTCCAGTGCGATTAGCCATAATTTCGTTTAATTGCTGGCGAATACGCAGGATTTCCTTAGCTTCAATGTCGATATCCGTCGCTTGCCGGCGCCCAGTTCCGCCCATGGGTTGGTGAATCATAATCCGCGCGTGGGGAAGGGCGAGACGCTTACCCGGACTACCGGAAGCCAGTAAAAATGCCCCCATAGAGGCCGCTAATCCCACACAAATAGTCACCACTTCCGCTTTGATGTACTGCATGGTGTCGTAGATGGCCATACCGGCGGTAACGGAACCCCCCGGCGAGTTGATATAGAGATAGATGGGTTTAGTGGGGTCTTCCGAGTCGAGATAAAGCATTTGGGCCACAAGGGCATTGGCTAACCCGTCGGTGACTTCCTGCCCCAAAAAAAGAATGCGTTCCACCGAAAGACGGCTGTAAATGCTAATCCACTGTTCGTATTGGCTACCCGGCAGACGGTAGGGAACTTTTGGCACACCGATAGGCATAATTGGTAACAACTCCTGCTAATTTGTAATAAATCTTAACTAACTTGGGCGAGGGGTTTCGGTAGTTCCTTGCGACTTTCGAGAACGCGATCGATTAATCCGTAGTCTTTCGCCTGTTGTGGGGTGAGATAGAAGGTGCGATCCATATCTTTCGCCAGTTTTTCGGTGGTTTGACCCGTATTTTTCGAGAAAATTTCCAACATCGTCTGTTTGTTGGCGATTACCTCCTTGGCACGAATCTGGATATCGGTGGCTTGTCCCTGGGCCCCGGTGCGATTTTGGTTGAGAACAATGGTAGCGTGGGGTAAGGAGGCGCGAAAACCCTTGGTTCCTGCAGAAAGAATCATCGCTGCAGTTCCCATCGCCTGTCCGATACAGATAGTATGAACGGGAGGTTTAATGTAGTTGAGGGTGTCACAGATGGCGAAAGCTTCCGTTTCGTAGCCGATCGCGTCCCCCGTGTACCAGGATGTGCCGGTAGAGTTGATATAGAAGAAAATCGGTTTTTCGGGATCGTCAAATTGCAGGTAGAGCAGTTGCGCGATAATTAATTCCGTCACGTCCACCCCGACATTGCGCTTGACATCATCGGAGGAAAATAAGGGCAACCCCAGATAGACAATTCTCTCTTTGAGCAGGAGAGATTCTAAGTCCGGTGGTGGTGTCCGATAGGCTGCATCCCCATAATAGGCAGTTTGTACCGCTTTAATCGCTGAGTTCATCGAGTTTTTCCGTCATACACAGTATCCTGCTTTTGATTTTAACGTAATCGGGTTGACCGATTGCGTGGAGGTATTTTTAGCTAGGTTCGTCCCCAAGAATCTCTCATCGACTGCCCGCAGCTCTAATACTACCCACATTCCGCACCCTAAGTGTCACAACGTCTCAAAAGAGGAAGGAGCGTGAGTCAAAATACTTATCTAGAGGAGTGAGTTGGCGGCAAGCTGCCGGCAACTAAGCCGAAAATTTCAGGGTTGCCCCAGTCATTCTCAA
>NZ_JADBUE010000265.1:0-2999 GCF_020245805.1 Microcystis sp. M179S2
ATAATACAGTGAGTTCTTTTCTTCTTCCGTGAATTCTAGGTTAATCATGTTTTTAATGAGTGCTTTGCTTCTAATTATGACTCTTAAACTATATTATTGTCCTTGAGTAAAAAATGCAAGTTGTAGCCGTGCAAAGTATAGTTAACTGTCAAAGCATTAGTTGTTACACCCTCGCGGTAGAAGAAGTAAGCTAAGTTGGTTGTCCCATCTTCGGTGACAAGACTAGGAACAACCTGAAGAGTAACACGGGTATCATCATTGAGAATCGTTCCCGTCACTGGAGTAGTTGTCCCAACTGTATAGTCAGCCCCAGAAGTGAGGGTTAAGCTGACGGTTTCGTCATCTTCAACTGTGGTATCTGCTGTGGGGTCAATTGTTACAGTTGCAGTGGATGAACCAGCAACGAAATTCACTGTCCCTGTTGTACTGGTGAAAGTTGCTGCACCGGTTTGAGTGTAATCTGTGCTAAAAGTAGCTGTTCCCCCAACTGTATAGTTAGCGGTTAAAGCGCTGGTAGTAGAACCTGTACGGGTGAAGGTATAGACTAAGTTAGTTGTCCCGTCTTCATTGACACTACTGGGAGAAACCGCAAGAGTAACAGTGGGAGCATCGACAGTTGGAACTTCAAATTTAACCAGATCAAAGCCTATTCCACCACCACCAACAAATGCTAAAGAAGCATCAACAACAACTTTATATATCTTGCCTACATTTTGAATTTCAATTGGTGTACTTGGGGAAAGATTTCCTGTTTCAGTATATGTAGTGACTCCTAAAATTGTGTTGTCAAACCCATAAGCAGTGATTTTTACATTATTGCCACTTCCTCCCCATAAATCAGGAGAAATAGCAAAGTAATTTGTATATGCAGGTGTTGAACTGTTTACCGACGATACAAACTGGAAAGTTAAGGGTGCGTCATAATCAACTGATGATTCTGAACCAATTCCTCCAATCCCATTCACTCCAGATGCTGCATGGCCGAGTCCGAGATTAATTAGAGCCACTCCAGACATTAACACACCTGAAGGAGCATACTGATTTGTAATTTTAGCAGTGGAGGGAACAGAAGTAAATTGCCAGAAGCTTACAGAGGATAAACCTTGAGGTAAGGGAGATTCAAAATCAAGAATAGTGATAGAAGGCGATGGGTTATTGAAGCCACTTACATCAATAATCTTCAAACCGTCAAAATAATCAGCTACATAAGCGTAATTGCCGACTACTTCCACACCATAAGCAACGGTAGAAAAATCATCGTAATAGTCGATGAGAATGGGATTAGTGGGGTTGCTAATGTCAATGATTTTCAGTCCTGCCATATCATCAGCTACATAAGCGTAATTTCCCACTACTTCCACATCATTAGCAACGCTGTTAGTATCATAATTGCCAATGAAAATGGGGTTGGTAGGGTTGCTGATGTCGATAATTTGCAGTCCTCCATCCCAACCATCAGCTACATAAGCGTAGTTGCCTACTACTTCCACATCACTAGCAATGCCAGGTGTATCATAATTACCTTTCAGAGTGGGGTTTTCCGGGTTACTGACATCGATAATTTGCAGTCCTGACTCATAATCAGCTACATAAGCGTAATTACCGATTACTTGGACTTCCAAAGCTCGACTAGAAGTATCATAATTGCCGATGAGAGTGGGGTTGCTTGGATTGCTGATGTCGATGATTGTCAGTCCTTGATAATCACTAGCTACATAAGCGTAGTTTCCCACTACCTCCAGCCCATAAGCCGAACCAAGAGGCCAATCAGAATAATTGCCTGTCAGAGTGGGGTTAGTGGGGTTACTGATGTCGATGATTTGCAGTCCTGACGCATAATCAGCTACATAAGCGTAATTGCCGACTATTTGCACATCCATAGCGGAGCCAGAAGTATCATAATTGCCGATGAGAGTGGGGTTAGTAGGGTTGCTGATGTCGATGATTTGCAGCCCTAAACTAAAATCAGCTACATAAGCATAGTTCCCCACTACTTTCACATCATGAGCCTCGCCAGGAGTATCATAACTACCCACTAAAGAAAGAGCAAATACTCCCTCATAAGTCGCTAAAGTCCCCCCATCAAACGCCAAGGAAATATTCAAATCTTGCTCACTTTCAGCGCGAGAAACTATTACCTCTAACTCCCAATTTCCTCCCCATTTACTACTTCCCGTAGGTGTCGCTGAAGCCATCACCGTCGCACCCGTCAACTGATGCAACTTCTCAATAAACTCTTCTCCTGCATCTCCCGCCGCGACCTGACAACCGTACAGTAGAATACGATTAATCTTTGCCCAACTGTGTAACTGTTGGCGGTAATCGTAAATATTTGTTAAATTGAGTTGACAATTCCCTAAATATAAGCATCCAGGCGCACCATGGGAAACGAGGTGAATCGTGGTAATCTGGGGATTTTGTTGTAAAAAAGCGGATATTTGTTCGATTCCGTCTTGATTGGGAGAGAGAATAACTGTAGCGACTCCAGGGATTACCCCAGCTTGGAGACTTTGATAATCGGTGACACCAGCATCGAGAAAAACTACGGACTGGTTAAGATTGGTTTGGCGAGACATAATACAAGGGTTCCTGGTGAGTGGTGTAGGGTGGGCATTGCCCACAAGCTGCTTTAATATTATTTATTCAGCCGAGTCAGCCTGTTTTCCGCAACCGCAGCCAGTCTAGGTTAGGCTTGAAGACTGTCAAACCATCAATTAATCGTTTCTACCATTCTGAGAGCGTTTTTTTCTACCGTCAATAGAATATAAAATATGCTTATTTTTTTTTTTTTTTTTTCATCAGGTTTATTCATGAATCAGAGAAAATCAAATTAAATTCGGTGCGGTTAAACCTCAAGCCCTCAGAAAACGGGTTTCTTTGAGAAACCCGTTTTCTAAGAAACCCGTTTTCTAGATATTGATTTTTGCCAAAGACTGCTTAAATTCTGCGAGAGAATTAGCGGTAGCTGCTAATTTTAGTAGCTCTTCTAAGATAGTAGG
>NZ_JADBUE010000266.1:0-14551 GCF_020245805.1 Microcystis sp. M179S2
CACCAGTTGGATGCGTCAAGGTATTGAACTAGGTATTGAACAAGGTATCGAACAAGGTATCGAACAAGGTATTGAACAAGGTATCGAACAAGGTATTGAACGGGAAAAGACATTGATTCTTCGTCAACTTTAACGCAAGTTAGGGGAGATTAATCCTTCATTGGAAACTAAAATTATGGAGTTAAGTATTGATGATGTAGAAGTATTAGGAGAAGCTTTATTCGATTTCTCTACGGTTGAAGATTTAATCAATTGGTTAAATACTTTAACTGCCTAGCTTTGACGTTAGCGATCGCATCTTCGCAACAACCCGCTAAAATTGTCATTATCAGGGAGTAATTGAGAACCACAGAAAACGGGTGTCTCGGAGAAACCCGTTTTCTGTGGGGTTTTTAGTGGAAAGAGAAAGGTTAACGCGGAAATTATTCCCCTCGCCATCACCCGCTAAAATTTTCATGGTGAGGAAGTAATTCAGAGATAAGCTTTCCGTATATAATATAGGCAACAAGCAGAAGCTTGGTGAACTATAGATCAGCAACGACTGGCTAAACCCGAAGTTGCAAAAGCGATCGCTCAAAATTTTACTTAAATGCGATCGCCACAAGACCCCTGGGAGCGCCTGAAGGGAAACCAGCCTTTAAGTCAGTTTAAATTGGCTATTGACAATATCGGTTAGTTAACTTAACCTCAATTAATTTACAAACAATATTTTGAGGATTTATTATGCCACTTATTTCTAGAAACCTTTCAGCTTCAAACTATTATGCAAGTAGCTCCTATCAATCATGGTTAACACCTATCAAGGCATTTGATGGGGATTATACTGGTAATACTGGCTACTGGAATTCTGGATATTATGCTACTAAGTGGATTGAGGTTGACCTTGGGCAAGAATATTATCTAGATTCAATTAAACTTTTAACTGCACAGTCCCCAGCAGGCTATACTACACACGAAGTCCGAGTATCTAATCAATCAATCGGTTGGTCAGCACCGGGAGCTTCACTTGCAAAAACATTTAACGGTTATACGACCAGCCATCAATGGTTACAAGATAGCTTTAACAATCTTACAACGGCTCGTTATGTTCAAGTTAGAACAGTTGCATCACCATCATGGGTAGCATGGGTAGAGATAGAGGTTTATGGCGATTCAATGGTTGCTCCAACCTTAACAGATGTTACTGTTGTTCCATCTGTAATATATGAAGGAGATACTGTTAATATTAATGTAGCAGCTACAGATAAAAATCCTGAAGCAATTTCTTTTCTTGTTGATGGTAAATTGATGGGAACAGATGCCAATAAATCAGGTGTTCGTTCTCTCAACAATGTTAGCTTAGGAAAATATTTAGATGAAGGTACTTATAGTTTTACTGCACAATCTCAAGATAGTTCGGGACGCTTTAGTAGCTCTGTAGTAAAAAGCTTTACAGTTTTAAATGTTGCTCCAAAAATTACGGATTTGACAAGTAATATAACTATTGATTACGGAAAACCATTTAACTTTTACGCTAATGCTTTCGATCCCGGTATTAATGATATTCTCACTTATGAATGGGATTTAAATGGAGATGGTTCATACAATGATTTTACAGGAAAATCAGGTCAATATTTATTTAATAATTTTGAAAAACAATCATCATTTAAGGTTGGGGTCAAAGTATCTGATGGAGATGGGGGGGTTACTTTTGGTTCTTTTAATGTTAATGTTAATCCACCAATTCCCGGTCAATTAGCGTTTAATGCGCCGACTTATTCTATTACTGAAAACGGAACTACCATAACTCAAGTTATTGTAACTCGCACGGGGGGAAGTGATACAGAAGTAAGTGCGACGATTACGTTAAATAATGGTACAGCAACCGCAGACGATTATAATAATACCCCCATTAAGGTTACGTTTGCTCATGGGGATAGTGCGCCTAAAATTATTACGATTCCGATTAAGGAAGATAGTCAGTTTGAAGCGGTGGAAACCCTTAACCTGTCCTTGACGAATCCGACTAATGGGGTGACGATTGGTACACAAAATACGGCAATTGTCAAGATCATTGATAATGATAATTTTGTCTTTAATAATACGGATATTCAACCGACGAAACTGGAGAAGTTAACCTTACCGATTCCCACAGCGTTGAAGCAGTATGAAATTCTCAGCAGCGAATTGGACAAAGCCAAGGTTAAATTAGACACGACGGAGGAACAGTTAAGGTTAGCTAATGATGATTATTCCTTTGCGAAGGAAACTTTTGAAGGGAGTCTCAGTAAGCAGAAGTCTTTAACTGACATTTTGCAGAATCTAGAAAATAAAAAGACGGCTTTAACCTCTAGCTTTACTCAATCTAAAACACAAAATGAGCAAAAACAGAAGGATATTCAGAAGAGTATTGATGATGCTTATACTCGTTGGAAGGCTGAAACGAATCCGGGTATAAAAGATGGGATTCAGAAGGAGATTAATGGTTATCTGATTCAGATTCAGGAACAACAGAATTTACTGTCAATTGCGACGACTAAGTATAATCAGGAGTTGGCGGTTGTTATTTTCCAAATTGATGACTCAAATCAGGAGTTACAGGGACTTACCAGTAACATTATTCCCAAGCAAGTTGAGGATTTAGAGAAGAAAAATCAGGCTTTAGTGGATGTTAAAACGGCTTGGGAAGGGAATAAGCAAGCTGTGACAGTTGCGGATAAGGCGCTGGGGGATTTGCTGACGGATTATGCTTTTCTCAAGACTCAGGATTATTCGTCTAAGTTTTTGCAGGATACGGTTGATAGTCTTAAGCAAAAAATTGGTGCGCTTCAGGCTGATTTAACGGCTTTGAAGAGTGGAAATGGGTCTAATTCTGAGATTGCGGCGTTGGAAAAGGCGATTTTAGAGAAGCAGAAGGTTGTGGGAGAGGTACAAGAGTATCAGAAAACGGTGTTAGCGGGTGAGTTGGAGTTTAAGCAGGAGTTGGAGACGAGAAAGGCGACTTCTGCGGACCATGAAGCATCGGTTAAGGTGGCTTTAGGGAATAATAATATTGAGGGTTATGTGAGTTTAAACAGTCAATTGGCTAACCAGTTGAAGGGGTTAACCAATGTTTGGGTGGATAATTTAGAGGATAATCATAATTTAACGATTAAGGTTTGGAATGGCTCTCAAGCTACGTCTCAGGCGTTTGATAGTTTGACGAGTTATATTGATGAGAATTTGGCGACTCCTTATGGGGATTATTATCTGAATGAGATTCAGCTGGATGAGGCGTTACAGATTCGGGAGTCAACGGTAAGACGGCGCGATGCTTTGGCGGATAGTGTTGATTTTGTGGAGGATGCGCTGTTTTTGGCGAAGAAACAGTTACAGGAGTATCAGGGTTTAGCGAAGTTGAGTCAGCATTATTCGGATTTGACTAAGTATGAGAAGGAGTTTAATCAGCTTAATGTTGTGGAAAGTAAACTAGCAACGATAAATCAATTTCAACAAAAATTAGTTACAACAACTGCAAAGCTAACATCAGTCAAAGAAGATAATAAAAACAAGTTAGCACTTGCTGGTCAAAAAGGTGCTATTACTCGTCCTGAAACTGGAAATAAATATTTCTGGACAAATAGCACTTCATGGGAAGATGCACAAGCGCAAGGAGAAGCGGTAGGAGGAAATCTTGTAACAATTAATGATGGAAATGAGCAAAATTGGGCTATCCAAATTCGTCCCAAAAAGGTCGGCTATTTTTGGCTTGGATTAACTGATAAATTTCAAGAGGGAAGATGGGAATGGATTAGTGGTGAACCGATTACTTATACTTATTGGAGACCGGGTGAACCGAATAATCATAGTGGGGCAGAAAATTATGGCTTAGTGTGGATTAATAATGAATGGAACGATGGAACAAATGGTTCACTACCAGGATTAATTGAAATTAATCTTCAATCTCTTGCTCAGAAAGAGACTACAATCACTCAAGAGGTTGAAAAAACAAGAGCAGATTTTAATGGTGCTGTAACAGATTTATTAAAATCTTTAGATAGTCCTTCTCTACATAATACAGAATCATTAAAAGCAAGCATTATTCAGAAGCAAGCGTTAAATGACTCTTATCTTACTCAAGCTAAGTGGTACTCAGATCAAGCTGCAATTCATTGGGATAAAAGTAAGAAGCAAGGTGCCACCAATGATCCTAATTGGGTTACTTGGGATGATTACACCAAAAAATCTCAAGCTTTACAACAACAATCGGCAGATTTTCTTAAATCAATATCTGATGATATTCAGGCTTTTATTAGTCAGTCTGAGTTAGTCTTACAACCTAAGTTAATCAATGCAGTATCAGATGAGGTGACTAATAAATCTCAAGATTTAGTGGTTCAGATTGATTTGACTAATGATCAACAAGAACAAGGGATAGAAACGAATTTACAGAAGTATATTGAACAGAAACAGAATAGCATTGTCAAAGCACAAGAAGCACCTTTAACTGCTATTCGAGAAACATTTGAACAACCTAATCGTGCTTTATTTTTTGATGGTGTAAATGATTATATACAAATTAATTTGAATGAACCAGAAACAGAAGTTACCCATGAATTATGGTTTAAAACTACATCCTTGAATGGCGGATTATTTTCTGTTATAGCAGGTAATTTAGGTTCAACAGGTTTAGATCGTGGTATTTATTTATCTAATGGCAATATAGTTGCTCGTATCTGGAATGATGAAACTATTAGTAGTAGTGGACTGAATTTAGCTGATGGAAAATGGCATCATGTCGCTCATGTTTTTGGTGCATCAGTAGGAGGTCAACAGATTTATGTTGATGGTCAATTAGTCGCATCAGGATCAAGAACTGTATCAGATTTTAATTGGCAAGATAAAATAGCAATTGGTTATTCTTTTTCTGGTTATTTTAAAGGAGAAATTGATGAAGTCCGAGTTTGGAATGTGGCTAAAACACAAGCTCAAATCCAGACTTATTATAATCGCAACCTGACAGGAAAAGAGCAAGGATTAGCAGGTTATTGGAACTTTGAAGAAATTACAGGAAACACCGTTAATGATTTAACAGCTAATAAGAATAATGGCACATTAACGAATGGAGTTCAGCGCACAGTAGCGAATACTAATCTAATTATACGACCAGAAGGAAAAGCTCTCTTTTTTGATGGAGTAAATGATTACATCAGTTTAAACAGCCAACCAAAAATAGAAACAACAAGTAGTTTGACTATAGAAGCTTGGATTAAGGTTAAAAACTTTGGTGATTGGGATGGTATTGTAACTCAGGGAACAAATTCATCTCCTTTTGCAATGCAATTGTGGAGCGATGGTTCATTGCGTTTTACTGCGAGTGGAGTTTCTTGGAACTCTGATAAAAAAATTGTTGCTAATGAGTGGCATCATGTGAGTGTTACTTATGATAAAACGGCTAATTTCTTAACGTTTTATATTGACGGTCAAGTGGCTGGGACAAAAGATAATGTCAACATCAATCTATGGAAAAGTAATGAACCTTTGATAATTGGGGCTGATTTACCAGGAGGCGATGAATTTTTTGATGGGTCTTTGGATGAAGTAAGAGTTTGGAATGTTGCCAGAACACAGGCGGAAATTCAAGCTAATATCAGTCAAAAGTTATCGGGAAATGAACAAGGATTAGTCGGATATTGGAACTTTGAAGAAGCTACAGGAAACACGGTTAATGATTTAACAGCCAATAAAAATAATGGCACATTAATTAATGGAGTTCAGCGCACAGTAGCGAATACTAATCTAATTATACGACCTGAAGGAAAAGCGCTTTATTTTGATGGAGTGAATGATTACATTAATGCAGGGACAAATCCGAGTTTAGAAGTTGGCAAAACCTTAACTCTCGAAGCATGGATTAAACCGCAGAAAAACAGTGATTATGGTGTTATTGCTGGACGAGATGGCGAATATATGCTTACCATTGGACCAGACAACAAAATTTATTACACAATAACTAATACTCAATTTGAATTTAATCGCATCAATACTGACTATACTATACCACTAGATAAATGGACTCATATTGCCTTTACTTACGACAATGGACTTATAAAAACTTATGTCAATGGAGAATTAATTTATAGCTATGATAGCATCGGTACAATTAGAGATCAAGCACTTCTTGTTAATTATGATGAGTTCCATATTGGTAATCGACAATATCAAAACTTAAATTACTTTAAAGGAGAAATAGATGAAGTACGAGTTTGGAATGTTGCCAGAACTCAAGCAGAAATCCAAGCTAACCTCAATCAAAAACTCATAGGAAATGAACAAGGATTAGTCGGATATTGGAACTTTGAAGAAACATCAGGACACATCATCAATGATTTAACTGCAAATAGCAATCATGGGATGTTAATTAATGGAGTTCAGCGTACAGTAGCTAATTCTAATCCAATTACACGACCTGAAGGAAAAGCACTCTATTTTGATGGAGTGAATGATTATACTCAAGTGGGAGCCAAATCTTCTCTTGTTTTAACTGATAAATTTACCTTAGAAGCATGGATTAATCCAGTTAAAGGAGCAGACCAAGGAATTATTCTCAATAAAGAAGGAGAATATGAGATTGCTCGGTTTTCCGATGGAACGATTCGCTGGTATTTTTGGGCTAATCCAAGTTTAAGCAATGATTGGATTAACACGGGTTATATTGCTCCAGAAAACCAATGGACGCACGTTGCTTTAACTTACGATAAGAATATTGTCAAAATTTATGCTAATGGGGAATTGATTCAGTCCTATGAAACCTCAGCAACTCTAGTGGACGGTCTTACAACTTGGAATGATTTTCGTATCGGTGGCAGACAAGGATTTACAGGTCCAGGAAATTATTTCAAAGGACAAATAGATGATGTTCGTGTCTGGAATGTAGCCAGAACTCAAGCAGAAATACAAGCTAATCTCAGTCAAAAATTAACAGGAAACGAACAAGGATTAGTAGGTTATTGGAACTTTGAAGAAAGTGCAGGAAATACGGTTAATGACTTAACAGCCAATAAAAATAATGGCACATTAACTAATGGAGTTCAGCGCACGGTAGCTAATTCTAATCCTATCACACGACCTGAAGGAAAAGCTCTCTATTTTGATGGGGTTAATGATTCCATACAAATGAACTTAAATGAACCAGAAACAGAAGTTACCCATGAATTATGGTTTAAAACTACATCCTTGAATGGGGGATTATTCTCTGTTATAGCAGGGTCAGGAGGTCATGATCGCAGTATTCATTTATCTAATGGTAATATAGTCGTTCGGATCTGGAATAATGAAGTAATTGCTAGTAGTGGGATTAATTTAGCTGATGGAAAATGGCATCATGTCGCTCATGTTTTTGGTGCATCGGTGGGAGGTCAACAAATTTATGTTGATGGTCAATTAGTAGCCACAGGTTCTAAAACTCAATCAGATTTTAGTAGTCAGGATAAAATAGTTGTTGGTTATTCTGCTGATTCTGGTTATTTTAAGGGTGAAATTGATGAAGTAAGAGTTTGGAATGTGGCTAAAACTCAATCCCAAATTCAGGCTAGTCTCAATCAAAAATTAACGGGTAATGAACAAGGATTAATCGGTTATTGGAACTTTGAAGAAAATACAGGAAATACCGTTAATGATTTAACAGCCAACAAAAATAATGGCACATTAACTAATGGGGTACAAAGAACCATTGATAGTTCTATAGCAGTTCCCCAAGTTGTCACGGAACAAACTAATATTATCGAAAGTAAAACGATCGCCGATCTCCAATCTCTCCGCCTAGAAACCGCTTATCTAACCCTACAAGCACAACAGAATCCAGACAAGGTACAGAATTATTTGCAAGATTACAACTCCTTAGCCGGAATTGTCAAATACAATCTTCAAAATGGTCATTATTACAGCCTAACTAAATCTACAACTTGGACAGAAGCACAAGTAGAAGCACAAAGATTAGGTGGTAATTTAATCACAATTAATAATGCTGATGAGCAGCAGTGGATTTTAAATACTTTTGGGACAACAGGTAATTATTGGATTGGTTTAAAAAAGAATTTATCTAATGGTACTTGGGAATGGACTAATGGAGAAACTGTTAATTATTTAAACTGGTCTCCTAACGAACCAAATAATTACGGTGGAATAGAAAATTATGGAATGATTATTGGTGATCAAGATGCTGGCTACGCTCAAGGAAAGTGGAATGATTGGACTAATTCTAGTATTTTAAGAGGTCAGGGACTCCGAGGCATTATTGAGATTAACATCCGCGATCAATACTTCCCCGAACTCAACAACCCCACCACCCTCGCCACTCTTCAACAACAAATCAGCGACCAACAAACCCAAACCCAACAACAAATAGAACAACTTAAAAACAGCATCAGCCAAAAACAAGCCCAAGCCGCCGCTTCCATCTCCCAAGCAGACTGGTATCAAGAAAAATCCGCTTTTTATTGGGAACGAAGCCGTAAACAAGGACCCACTTGGATTGAATGGCGTAGCTATCAAGAAAAGAAATGGTACGGAAGAAAACAAACCAAACAACAAGCTATCACCCATGTTGACCACGATTGGATTATCTGGGACACCTACACCAAACAAGCGACCGCCCTCCGAGAACACGCCGCCCAACTCCTTAAAGGAGTCGAAACCGATACCCTCAACAAAGACACCACCACCACCATCCTCAACCAATGGAATAAAGCCAACGCCGTCGCCAATGAAGCCGCCCTCAGCCAAAGCGAATTTATCCACCTCCTGCAACAACTGGAAGCAGAAAGAAAACTCAGCGAAGACAAAATCGCCCAAATAAGTGATTGGGAAAAACTCCTCCCCATCCTGCAAACCCAACTCGAAATAGCCACCCAAGATGCAGCCACCGCCACCGCCAATATTCAAAAAGAAACCGGCGAATACCAAACCAGTAAAGACAACTACCTAACCGCCCTCAACAGCGTCCTACAAAAACGCGCCGAACTGCAAACCCAAACCCAACTTCTGCAACAAGACATCACCGCCGCCAAAACTTGGGTGACACAACAAACCATCTACCTCACCGATGAACTCACCCAAGCTAAAACCCTCATCACTCAACTGCAAACCGAGCGGGATTTGCTCCCCCCAACCCCCCTTGATAATGGGGGCGAGGAAAACCTCACCAAAAAAGCCCAATTAGACCAATCCATCCAACTCCTCACCCAAAAACAAACCGTCCTCACCTCCCAACAAGCCACCCTCACCCAAAAACAGACCCTCCTCTCAACCCAAGAACAGGTACTCCTCACCGAATATCAACTCCTCGATGCGACTCTCGCCAGTCCCGACAAAGACACCAGCACCCTCGAACAACAACTCACAGATACCAGGAAAACCCTCGCCGAAGTCCAAAAACTCGCCGAACAAGCCGAAGCCAGTAGCCAAGCTTTAACCGCAGTGATGGATGACCTGCAAGCCTCTCTCCTGCTGCAAAACGACAAATACCTCTCCGCCATCAAAGATAAACAACAGGGACTCAAAAAACTCCTAGAAGCCACTGAACTCGAAAAAAATTACACCCTCCAAGCAACTACTAAACGCCAAGAATTAAACAGCTTTGAAAGCCAACTCCTGACTATTCTTAAACAGGCAAATGATGCCGGAAGCCAAGAAGCCGCCCAACTTCTGGAAGTTGCCAACGCCAACAATATGGCTACTGCCGCCGAACTTTATTACAAAGATTATCGAGATTTAGCCAGCGATAAAGGTGGCGGTTGTTCAGGAGGAATTGCCCGACCCGAAGATTTAATCTTAGCCGATAAATACTATGCCGAAATGCAGCAATATCGGCAACTGCAACAACAGGCGCAACAACAAGCCAGCCAATTTACCGCCCTTCGTCAAGCTGCTGAAAATCAAATTACCCTCTTAGAAGGACAAAAAACCCTCGCCACCCAAGAATTGGCCCAACTTCAACAAAGTATCGGCAACTCTCAAGAAGCGATTGAGGCCCATAAACAAGAAATCGCCGTTGCTGAATTTCGTATAGATGCCCTTTCCCAACTGAAAGACTGGACAAATCAAACCTTATTACAAGTTCTTTCCGTTGAAAAATTCAACTTAGCGCAGGCACAATTAGAACAAGAAATCGCTGAAAAACGCGGTCAATTAATTGATGATGCGGTGGCAGCCCAGTTAGAAAAACAACGGTTAGATATTCAACGCGATCGTCAAATTGCCGTCACCAAACTGGAACAACTCAACCAACTTAACACCGAAGAAGCACTCCAGCAAGCGATTAATAACCTCCGCACAGACTTAGGGATTAACCCGATTGCCAATATCATCACCCAAGCTGACTATAAAGGACAACTCGCTGGCATCTTAGCCGATTTAGATGCCCTCAAACAAAAACAGCCCAGCTTACCTGCTGAATTGGAGAGCATATTAACAGCAACTCGTCAAGATATTCATGCTGCTTTACAGGGGAAAGAAGCCGCAACGATTCAGGATAATTTACTGAAAACGGTTGATGGTTTAATTGAGCAGAATAATAAACTTAACACTGAAATTGCCAAATTAGACCAAGAAGAACAGCAATATTTAGGCATTCTGAAACAATCAGAAACCGACCTCAAGGGAGCCAGTAAAGCACTCTATGATGAGATTCAGAAAACAGGGGTATTAAATCAAGAGAAGGAGCTAGTCAGTCAGCAGAATTTAGAGATACTTTATAAGGTTGGCTATGCTCAAGGTGCAGTTGATTTATCCGATGATTTAGCGCGACAATCTCAACAGCTTTTAAGCCAAATTATTGACGGGCGAGTTAAAGAACGAAGAATCAGAAAGAAAGCCTTTGTTAATGACATTTTAGAGACTTATGCTCGCACCCAAGAAATTACAGGAACGGTCTTAAGACTTGTAGGATTTGTTTTTCCTCCTGCTCAATTTGGCGCACAAATTGCATTTTTAGCTGCGGGTACAGCAAGAACTATTCAAGCTGCTTATAACGGTGATTGGAAAGGGGCAAGGTATCAATTTGCGATGACTGCTCTCAAAGCCCTCGCATTGGAAATGCCCGTCGAAGGTGCCGAGGGTATCGAAGGTGGCCAGAAATTCGCTAGTGTCTGGGGATTTAGCGAGGGACAGCTACAAACTATTCAGGAAATTCAAATAGGAGTAAACACAACTTACAATACTTATAATGCCTATAAATCAGGTAATTATGCCCTAGCATTTGTCAGTTTAGCTAAAGGAGTCGCTGATATTGCCGCAATGGAGTTTCAACTTAAAGGTCAAGATGGTAAGCCTATTTTAGGTGGTTCAGCCTTTCAAAAAGGCATTATTACTCTTGGTCAAACCTCTTTAGATATTTATAATACCGCTCAAGCAATTGATAATAAAGATTGGGCTACTGCCATAGGATCAGTCGCTAATGCTGCGAGTACAATTAACAAGAATTTCAAGACTGATATTCAAGGATTCGTCAAGGAAAATTCTACCGATCTTTATGAGCTTTTTTACAGCAAAGATCCCGGTTGGCTAGAAAGAAATATCGGACTTAATTTTGAGCAATCAAAGAATCTAGTTAAAACAATAAATACGCTTTATGATGCTCATGTAGATGGTAGCTATCAATCTTGGTATAGTGCTATTAATAATGTCATAGGTTTATGGGGAGATGAAATTACACAAGCCTTAAAAGATGATAGCAAAATAATCATAAAAGAACCGAATAAACCCATAACAAAGGATGAAATTAAAGAGATATTTGATAAATTTAAAGACCCATTAATGGGTGATAATACCAAGCTTGCTCTTCTTGAAAAAATTGAAACTAATATAAATAATTTTGTCGAGACAAATCAGGGATTGCTAACTCAAAATGACTTTGCTTTATTTGCCAACAATTTTTTAAGTAACTGGGAGAATAATTCTGGTTTTAACAAAATATTAGCATCACGTCAATTAACCATTGATGACTTTAAGAAAGACCCCAATTTTGAAGACGACAAAGCTTATTATAAAGAACATTATCGTGACTATCAACAGCGAGAAGGACATAAAATAGCGGTTGCTTTTATGCACTTTGTGACAGGTATTCCTACAAATCAATTATCGGAAGAATTACCAGGACTAGGAGTTACAGGGATTAGAAAATATGGTTTTAATTGGTACTCAGGTTTCAGTCGTAGATTATTACTAGGAACTGCTCTACATGATGTGACAGATTTCTTAGATTCGACACTCAATCTTCCGAATGTTAATATTAAGGACTGGAGTAAAAATTCTGACAGTTGGAATAAATCAGCGTGGGGAACATCTAATAGCACATGGTCAGCATTAATAATGTTTTCTGGTGCTGTAGGTAAAGAGGTTTCAGATGTAGTTAAAGAAACTGTTCAATCCGCTCTCAAGCCTATAAACTATATCGCAAAATCATTAGATCCTCTAATTATCGATTTAAACAATGATGGACTGCAACTAATTAGTCTTGAAAACTCCTCAACTCGTTTTGATATTGATGCAGACGGCTACGCCGAAAACACCGCCTGGGTATCCCCCCAAGACGGCATCCTCACCATCGACCTCAACGGTGACGGAATCATTAATAATATCACCGAAATCTTCTCCGAAAACTACGGTAACGGAACCGCAAAATCAGGAATAGAAGCCTTAACTACCCTCGATAGCACCAAAAACGGCATAATATCCGCCGCCGATGACCAATTTAACCAAATTCTCGTTTGGCAAGACCTCAACCAAGACGGGATCAGTCAACCCAACGAACTGAAAACCCTTACCCAACACGGGATCACCAGTATCAACCTCAACGGACTCCCCACCGAAACCATCCAAGACGGTAACATCATCCGCACCCGTTCCCTCTTCAACCGCAACGACGGAACCATCGGACAAATCGCTGATGTCGCCTTCCTCGTCACCGAAACCGGCTTCAAAACCATCCAAACCGCCAACGGTGTCCAAATCATCGCCGAAAATGACAGCGCCACCTCCCTCACCATCTTCAACGACACCGCCAACCACACCCTCAACCTCTTCGATACTAAAGTCCAAATTGCGATCGGTAGTACCGGTAACGACACCTTCTACACCACCGGAAGCGAAGGCGTATTCCTCTCCGGTGGCGACGGCAACGATACCCTCACAGGTGGAAACGGTAACGATTGGATTATCGGCGATACAGGCCCAGATCAACTGATTGGCGGCGCAGGTAACGACATCCTCTACATCGACCCACAAGATACAGTCATTAAGGGTGGCGAAGGACAAGATATTGCCATAGTCACCACCAATCAAGCTATCACCCTCGATCTCGGACTCAGTAGCCTAGAAATGGCGCTGGGTAACGACGGTAACGACACCTTCACCAACTCCAGTACCGTCAGTGTCACCATCGATGGAGGTAAAGGCGACGACACCATTAAAGGCGGAACCGGTGATGATGGACTGATAGGGGGAGAAGGAAGCGATCGCCTTCAGGGAAATTTAGGTAATGATGATCTAGGGGGTTCAGATGGCAATGATACCTTAGATGGCAACCAAGGCGATGACACCCTCAACGGCGGTAATGGAGATGACCTCCTTAACGGACAAGAAGGGAAAGATAGCATCAATGGCAATGGCGGTAACGACACCCTTAACGGAGGCGATGACAACGATATTCTGAGTGGTGGTGAAGGTAATGACTCTCTCAATGGTAGTGCAGGAGATGATAGCCTCAATGGCGATATTGGTAACGACATCCTTAACGGTGGCGATGGCAATGATACCCTCAATGGTGGGGAGGGGGATGATACAGTTAATGGGGGTAACGACAGCGATCGCCTGTTCGGTGGTATTGGTCAAGACTCCCTCAATGGTGGACTAGGGAACGATAGTATCGATGGTGGGGAAGGCCAAGATACCCTTACTGGTAGCAATGGTAACGATACTATCAATGGCGGGGAGGGGGATGATAATCTGGATGGCGGTAGTGATAATGACCTTCTCAACGGAGGCGAAGGTAACGACACCCTCAATGGTGCAGGCGGAATCGATACCCTAATCGGTAGTTTAGGGAATGATATTTATCAAATTGATACCACCACTGATACTATTACTGAAAACGCCAACGAAGGTACAGATACCGTTCAATCTTCCGTAACTTATCCCCTTAGTAATAACCTAGAAAACCTCACTCTAATTGGTACTACGAATATTAACGGTACAGGTAACGCCGCTAATAACAGCCTGACCGGTAATAGTGGTAATAACACCTTAACGGGTAATGGAGGTAACGACACCCTTAATGGAGGCACGGGAATTGATACTTTGGTAGGTGGTTTAGGAGATGATACCTATCAAATTGATACCACCACCGATACGATTACTGAAAACGCCAACGAAGGTACAGATACCGTTCAATCTTCGGTAACTTATCCCCTTAGTAATAACCTAGAAAACCTCACTCTAATTGGTACTACGAATATTAACGGTACAGGTAACGCCGCTAATAACAGCCTGACCGGTAATAGTGGTAATAACACCTTAACGGGTAATGGAGGTAACG
>NZ_JADBUE010000267.1:0-2786 GCF_020245805.1 Microcystis sp. M179S2
GGTGTGGGGTAAAATAGGTAAGAATAGGCTTTTTCCATACCTCACATTTTAGCATATATTTCGTAAATGTGCTAATATTTAACAGTAAAGCCGTCGTAGAACGACGGGGTTTCAGACCCAAAATTTTCGATGATGGCGTTACTCGCTAACGCAGTTGACACCCGATAACCGATAAATGATACAGGAGTTATCTATGGAAACTATTTTTATCCCCCACCTCCTCAAATCTCCTGATCGACAAAGAGTGATCATCATCGATAATTTTATCCCTGGTCTAGAAACCTTGACACCAGTGCGGGGGACCTTGCTGGTTAGACATGGGGGCAATTTTTTGGAAGTATCGGTGAAAGCAGAAACCATCGTCACCTTAACCTGCGATCGCTGTTTACAACAATATAATCATCGTCTGCAATTAAACACTTCCGAATTAATCTGGCTAGACAAAAATAAAGACTACGATCACTCCTATCCTCTAGAGCGAGAAATAGCCTACGAAGACCTCTCGGAAACTCTCGATCCTAACGGGGATTTTGACCCGCAAATGTGGTTATACGAGCAGTTGTGTCTAACTTTGCCCCCCCGTCAACTCTGCGGAGCCAATTGTCAACCACCCGATTTTTTTCTTCCGGAAAATACTGCCATCGATGGTCGTTGGGCCTCCCTAGAATCGTTGAAAAGTCAGTTATCTCAATCGCAAAATTGAGCCTTGATGCCGATTTTTTTCGGGTTTCGAGCCAAGAGAAAAGCGATCGAAACCCGATTTTTTACCGGCCCCAAATCTTTTTCAGGACAGTTTCGGGGGTAATATCGGCGACTTTTCCCGTATTAGCCTCAATATATCGATGACGCTCTCCCCCGCTCGGTAAAACTCTCTTAGACAACGAAGGAAGCAGCAGAGAGAGGGTATAGGTTCCCACGGCCACGGCTAACTGTAAAGGGACACTTTCGGTAGCTAACAATAAATTGGCACCGGCGATCATGGCCGCCATTTTACCGATATCGGCCGTTCTGGACACTTTTAAGTTATTATCCATGGCTTTGAGTGCTAAAACCCAAGCTTCATCCAGTTCTCCCTGGATTGCGACAATTGGCAAATCCGGTTGTTGATGGCGAATGCCTTGGATAATTTCCAGCCAACTCTCTAGGGGATAAAGCGTTTCCAGTCCTTGACCAATGCTGAGATCGCTACCGCCGGCGTAGAGGAGAATATAGCCGCTATCCTTGATATTGAGGCGTTGCTGCTCCATTTGGGCCCAATCGATATCATCGCGATTCAAGGTTACTTTTAAAGGTGGACAGGGTGGAGCAATCTTTAACCCTTTGACCAGTGCGTGATAATTATCCGCTAGATAGCCTTCCGTTGGCCGGGGTACTTGTTGCGATAAGAACCAGCTGCCATTATTTTCATAGCCTATACGGTTAGGAACACCATTTAACCAGAGTAAAAGATTGATAGCAGGACGATTGGTGAGACTAATGGCGATTTCGTACTCCCGGTCCCGAATTACTCCCAAAATATTTAAATAATCCGCTAATCCGTACTGATCTCGATAGTCAAATAAAAGCACTTCCCTAACCTGGGGACAGAGACGATAGGCAGCCTTTGCCCTAGGTTCGACCAAAACATCGATAGTACCTTGGGGGTAAGTTTGCCGGAGAGTTTCTAGAGTGGGAAAAAACAGCAGTTGATTGCTAATTCCTCCCGGTACAAGGGTTAATATTCGCATTTTATCTGGATATACCTGAATCGATCAGCTTAATTTTAGCAGTGTCCCTCGTTATTCACTAAATCCGGGCAGCGATGTTTTTTCTCAACAGAATGCGATCACAGATTCTCTAATTCCCCCTGACTTGAAAGAGGGTGTAGGGTGTGGGGTGTAGGGTGTAGGGTGTGGGGTGTAGGGAAGGAAAGCTCTTTCATCTGTGGGGGTGAAAATTTTTTCATCGGGACTGACTTGAAAGTGGGAAGTGGGAAGTGGGAAGTGGGTACTACTTTCATGCTTGACGCTGTAACTTGTTGCATCGGGACTTCCTCTTAAGTATTACCCGAAGGATTAGAACCGTACATAGCATTTAAAACCAAAGCGGGGTCAACGTATTGATTGCCGTACATCAGTCCCCAGTGCAGGTGTGGTCCGGTGGTGCGTCCGCTCATTCCCACTCTAGCAATGCGCGCCCCTGCCGGTATATCCTGACCGAGAGTAAGGACGATTCCCCCTGACCTGTCAATCAAAAAAGTACCACGGCTATCGGATTGAACCGAACCCATGAGATGACAATAAATATGCGTCCATTGACCCGATTGCATCTTAATCATGGTGCCACAGCCTGTATTATCCGATAATTCGACGATTCTGCCGGTCCACCAATTGCGAATATAACTGCCCAAGGGTGCGGCCAGATCTAACCCGGCATGAAATTGTTGACTGCCATCCATGGGAGAGAAACGATAACCGAAACCGGAGGTGTAGGTTTGGAAGTTTTCCACGGGGAAGGAGGCCCCGGCCCAAGCATTTTGAGCTATGAGGGTGGGATTAGCTTTAACGGGGTGTAAACGGTCAAATCCTAGAGAAATTAACGTGACAAGACAGCTAATCGCTAAAAAACGCAGGAATTTAACAGGCAGATATTTGAGCATGAGACTTACTCCAGACACCACAATTAAATATAGTTAGTAAAAGTATAGTCAAATATAGACAGACTGAATTCCATTTCAGAAATTCCCTTCACTTTTACTTCGAGAGATTGATTCTCCTTGGGTGAACTACGCACCTCTCTATCCCATA
>NZ_JADBUE010000268.1:0-14406 GCF_020245805.1 Microcystis sp. M179S2
GTACAACAGCAAAAGATAATCAAAGGGATTCCATAAAGATAAATCGCGTCTGAGTTTAGGAGCGAGATTAATGGTGGGGACGGTGCTTTCCTTCATAATTTCTATCTCTGGCTATTTACCCGGTGATGGTTTATTAAGTAGGTAGGTGTTAACTGTCAAACACCCCCCTTATCAAGGGGGGCAGGGGGGATCAAACCCCCCTTATCAAGGGGGGCAGGGGGGACCAAACCCCCTCAAGGTAGGGTTGATTCATGAATCAACCCTACCTTGAATCAACCCTAGGGGGCAAGGGGATCAAAGACAAAATCTATCTTCTATTTAATCAGAACCACTTAATTATCGGAACTAAAAAGGCTTATATATATTTCGGCACGGATTCCCATTATACTAGAAAGTATAGGTCAAATCGAGGGATTTTGTCAAGTCTTTTTTAGCATTAATCTATTTGTGTTATGCAGTGGAGGGGGTTATAAGGAATGAAACCCCGATAGAGACAGACATTGCTGCGATTTTTGTCAATTGTTTTCGCTCTAGAACGAACTAATCAATTAAGTCTCTTGCCAGATCAGGATTTAGTCAATTTATGCCCCTATATCGAACCATACCAAGTAACGAAGAACCTTCTTTTTCCCCTTCTTGAATCGCCGATTTCGGGACAATGACGACGTTAACCGATTCTTCTACTTCGTTGAATAGTTCTAAAACATATCCTTCCTCACCCCCCTTCGGATGGGCAACTATATCGACAAGAATCGCCGAATCACCCTGCTTAAGATTGTATTCGGGAACGTCGCGGGCTAGGGTCACTTCTTCGTATAGTTGCGCCATGGTTTATTTTTCCTTTCGGGGTTTGAGGGTGATAAATTGAAATTGATGATCTAGGTTTCGTTTTAGCCAAATCGTGACAACGGATAGGGGAACTTGATTACTGCTGATTAATTCCCCCTCGACTCGATCGAAGGTTCCCTATTCGATTCACCGATCAAGTGTATTAATTGATATTGTTTCAAGGTTTTTTTGGGGTTGTAATTGCAGAAAGTTTTTTTTTAAATAGTCCGGACTAAAAAGGCTTATATATATTTCGGCACGGATTCCCATTATAATAAAAAGTATAGGTCAAATCGAGGGATTTTGTCAAGTCTTTTTTGCCATTAATCTATATAATTGTCGGGTTGCTTACCGGTCATTGTCCTGAAAAAAATTATGCCCCGGTTTGTCAAACAAGCATATATGCAGCGGTTAACCGAGACAGGACGGGAGACAAAAACGAGTTATTGGCTAGAAAGAGGCGATGGGATGTTATTATTTAAAGCCGATTCCCCGGAAGCAGCCGAATCGATCATCGGGCAGCATCCCCTGGCGAATAGTAGTGGAATAGGCTATTAAAGGAGTGAACCCTGTGCAAATATTCACAACAATCCCCGGTTTACGCACTTTTTTGGCTGATTATCGCCATGATCGCAGTATTGCCCTCGTGCCAACCATGGGCGCTCTCCATAAAGGTCATGCTAGTCTAATTCGACGCGCAGTGACGGAAGCGGAGGTAACTGTGGTCAGTATTTTTGTTAATCCTCTACAATTTGCCCCCACAGAGGATTTTTCTCGCTATCCCCGCAGCCTTGACAGCGATCGCCAATTGTGTGAATCCTTGGGGGTTGCTGCTATTTTTGCTCCCAGTGCGGAAACTTTAGGAATTGGTAATTCTGAGGAGATAACCGCAGTTGTTCCCCCGATTTCTCTGACTAGCGGGTTATGTGGTGCTTTTCGTCCGGGGCATTTTCAGGGAGTAGCCACAATTGTCACGCGGTTGTTTAATATTATTGCACCGACGATCGCCTATTTTGGCGAAAAGGATGCCCAACAGTTAGCGATTATCCGGCAATTAGTCAGGGATTTAAATTTAGCGATCGAGATTCGCGCTTGTGCTACAGTGCGAGAAACATCGGGATTAGCAGTTAGTTCTCGCAATCAGTATCTATCGGCCACAGAAAGGGAAAAAGCGACAATTATCGCCCAAAGTTTGCAATTAGCCCTCGAAAGTTTTCGTTTAGGGGAAAGACAAAGGGAAAAACTACTGGCTATTGTGCAAAAAAATCTCGACAGAGTGCCAGAATTTCGCCCTCAGTATCTGGATTTAGTCCATCCCCAGAGTTTACAACCGATCGAGCAGATCGAGACAGGGGGCTTATTAGCGATCGCAGGATTGATCGGTCAAACCCGTTTAATTGATAATATTATCTTGCGTCAACGTCGGGCAGTTATCGCTATTGATGGACCTGCTGGAGCGGGAAAATCGACGGTAACGCGCTTAGTAGCGGAAAAATTGGGGTTAACCTATCTCGATACCGGTGCGATGTATCGCGCGGTGACATGGTTGGTGGTGAATTCCGGTCTGGATTTGTCCGCAGAAGCGGCCATCGCCGAGTTATTATCTTTAGCGAAGATAGAAATAATCCCGGCCGATAGTCCCGAAAATGTGACTATAGTGAAGATTAATGGGCAGGATGTGACTTTAGAGATTCGCTCTCCCGCAATTACCTCGCAAGTGTCCAGAATTGCCGCTCAAAAAGCGGTGAGACAGCAGTTAGTCACCCTGCAAAGACAGATGGGAATATCGGGGGGAATAGTTGTGGAAGGTCGGGATATTGGTACTAATGTTTTCCCAGAAGCGGAATTAAAGATTTTCTTGACAGCGACACCCGAAGAAAGAGCCAGAAGGAGATTAAAAGACTTAGAAGCGCAGGGAAATGGGGGTATTAGTCTCGCAGAATTAACCCAAGAGATTGAAAAAAGGGATTATTTGGATAGTAATCGCTCCCTAGCACCCCTGCGAAAAGCCACAGATGCGATCGAAGTTAATACCGATCATCTCACTATTACAGAAGTCACGGAAAAAATCATTGCTCTTTATCATCAAGGAGAAGAAAATCAATGGAGAAGCCTCTAGTTTTTTTAGATACTGATGTTTTGATTTCTTATCTACGAGGAGATCTTGCCAGTGTGCATTTATTTGATCGAGAAATACTCGATCGCGTTTGTCTTGCTATTAATGCGATCGTTTTACAAGAGTTATTATTTTTGGCAGAAGTTCGTAATCATCCTGAAATAGTCGATCGGATTCAAGAAAAGGTGACTATCTTGGATTTTGATTTAGTAAAACTTGATCAATATTGGCAAAATGCTAGAGATATTCGCAATATTTTGGTACACTCGAATGATGTTTTAATTTTAAGTAGTGCCGCTAATTGTGATTATTTAGTTACCTATGATCAAAAACTTAAAAAAGCCTCTAGTTATCTATATAACTCTAAACCGATGGTAGTAACACCTGAAGAATTATTAGAGGTTATCGATCAAAAAAATATAGTCCCTTCTAGCCTCTCTTGCCAAGGATATAAATCCTCAAATTTCCCCTTAAACAAGGTGATTTAGGGAGATATTTATGAAGTTAAATTATCTGAATTTATCATCTATCTGTTTAACGGTAACTTCCTTGATAATTATCGGCAGTCCAGCTATATCTTTAGCCGATCACAGATCACCAATAACTTTAGCTGCTAGGGATTTATCAAACCAGCAACAGGGAAAAAAAATTATTCTTAATGGTCGTTCTTTGCCCGTTTCTTGGCGACAGTGGACAGCAGCAAATAGTACCAGAATCGCCATGGGTGACACGGGAGCAAGACAATTATTTGGCATGGATTTTCTTAGCACAAATGATCCAAAAAAGCAACCGATAAGCTGGTTTAATTTACAAACTTTATCGGCTAATTTAATCGATTCCGATCGCTGGCTAGACGTTACAGATATTTTACTAAAAATGGGGGCAACAACCACTATTAATGGCGATAGTTTAACTATTAACTTTGCTGCTCCCCAGATGCAAGATATTCAGCTAGAAAATTATGGAGCAGTACAAAGGATTATTATTCAACTCGATCGCCCGACCTTTTGGCAAGTCAGTCAGGCAAAAAATCAAGCAGTGATTACCCTAGAAGGAAATGCCCAGCAATCCCTTATCTCTAGGTTTCAACCCCAAACTATCAGCAACAGTAATCAAAATAACGATGAAGATGATCTAGGTAACTCTAATAATAACTTACCTACTCAGATCACTTCCTTAGAAAATAATGGGGTGATCAGTCGTTTAAAAATTAACCTTCCCACTGCCTACGGATTACAGATCAGCAGTGTGGATAATCCTCCCCGAATTATCATTGATTCTCGTCCCGATGCTATGGATGAAAAGCGCATTGTTTGGCAACCAGGGTTAATCTGGAATCAAAAATATATCCAGTTAGATCAAGATTGGTTTCCCGTGACTTGGTTAGAAATCGATCCCAGAAATCCTCAGATAACTATTAAACCAATTACCGCTAATTCCACCTCAATGCGCGGCACTAATCCCCTGATCACGATTAATAGCGAAAGTAACGCGGTAGCGATGATTAATGGCGGCTTTTTTAATCGTAATAATCAGTTACCTTTGGGGGCAATTCGTGTGGATGGCAAATGGTTATCCGGACCAATTTTAAACCGAGGGGCGATCGCATGGGATAATCGTGGTAAAATCAGGATCGATCGCCTGAGTTTAGAGGAAACCCTGATTACTGCCACCGGACAACGTTTTCCCCTAACCCAGTTAAATAGTGCTTTCCTGACAGCCGGCTGCAGTCGTTATACTCGCGATTGGGGGAGTAATTATCATCCCCTCACCGAGCGCGAAACCGGGTTAGTCGTTCAAGGCGATCGCGTGACGGAGAAATTAAATAATCTTTTGCCACAGGACAGTATCGCCATACCGGAAAACGGCTATTTAGTCATCTGCCGAAAGACAGATATTAGTTTAAATATTGGTGAAAGAGTCAACCTCGATAGCGTCACCCTACCGAGAGATTTTGCTGATTATCCCCAGATTTTAGGTGCTGGCCCCCTATTATTGCAGAATGGGCGCATAGTTTTGGATGGAAATGCCGAAAAATTTAGTCCTGCATTCCAAAATCAACAAGCTTCCCGCAGTGCGATCGCAGTCAGCCGAGAAGGAAAAATTTTGTTAGTGGCTATCCATAATCGCGTCGGGGGACGGGGGGCAACTTTAGGCGAATTAGCCCGAATTTTGCTGTTAATGTCGGCAAAGGACGGTTTAAACCTAGATGGGGGTAGTTCCACCGGGATAGCCTTGGCGGGTTATCTGCTCGATCGCTCTGCTGTTACCGCCGCAAAAGTCCATAATGGAATAGGAATATTTTTATCACCGTCTCCTTGAAGGGGGTGAAAACAATGGATAATAGCGACTGGATTAAACAATTGCTGCTGATGGGTATTGGCACCACTTCCATGGTGGCAGAAAAGATCAAAGAAGTGAGCGACGAATTAGTAAAAGACGGTAAAATCAATTCCGATCAGGCTAAAAACTTTGTCGATGATCTGATGACACAGATGAAGTCTGAACAAGGGAGCTTCGAGAATAACTTAGAACGCTATATCCGCAATATCTTGCAGGATTTAGGGGTTCCCCGACAATCGGAAATGGATGAACTGCGGGGAAGGATTGATAGATTAGAACGGCAGGTGAGAGACTTAGAGAATAAACTCTGGCGTTAGGGAACTATGAAATCAATGCGCGAAATCTTGCTCAGTTTTGCTATTATTGCGGTTTGTGGCTTATTTTTAATCGTTGCTTCCCTCTTTGGTGGAGGGGAAAAAACCAATGCGATCGCCGCAGAAATCGCTCCACCCGCTATCACTCAAACTATTAATAAGGAAATCATCTCCATGGATTTAGATCAAGCAGTCACCACCGATTCGGGACTAAAATACATAGATATCGTGGAAGGAACTGGAGAAAGTCCTCAAAAAGGTCAAAAAGTGACTGTTCACTACACGGGAACCCTGACAGACGGCAAAAAATTCGATAGTTCCAAGGATCGCAATCAACCTTTTACCTTTACCATTGGAGTTGGTCAAGTGATCAAAGGATGGGATGAAGGAGTCGCATCGATGAAAGTCGGTGGGCAGCGTACCTTAATTATCCCCCCAGAATTGGGTTATGGTGCGCGGGGTGCCGGTGGGGTGATTCCTGCCAACGCGACTTTACTTTTCGATGTGGAATTGTTGGCAGTTAAATAGGTTTTTCCTCTGATTTTTCACCTCTACCCGCATCGATCCCGAATGCGGGTTTTTTGACGAATTGCCGAGAGCTAAGGGCCAAATCAGGAAGATTTAGTAAATTCTAGACCGTTTTCGCTACCGTAACGCTCCATAAAACGCATAAAACGATCCCACTCTGCGGGAGAATTGAAAATAACCGTAGCTTCGATCGCCATGGGTTTACCGTTGATAAATTTGCCTTTTACTTTCGTGGTGACGATTTCCCCTTCCTCATCGATGAGATACATCCCCGTGATTTCCTCGGTTTGTTGATCTCCCAGGATAGTCGGTTGCTTAAAATAAAATTCTGCCGATCCCTTCTCTCCCGTTTTAGTGCGACTTAAGCGGATATCGGGAACAACAGGTTCTTTTAACCCCTTGGAAAACTGAATTTCTGCCATTACTTTTCTTTATCCTTGTCATGAAATACACATTTCTAGATCATCTCACACCAAGTCGCAAGTAAAAAGCAGATGGGACAGCATAAGCTCAAAATATCAATACCAATATCATTTTTCCTTATTCGTAGCAGGCCTATCCATTAGTCATACTAAATCCTATTTAAAAGGTATAGGAGAGTGGGGAGTGGGGAGCAGGGAGCGGGGAGCAGGGAAAAACAATCCATAACTTGGGAGTTAATCACACTATTAAAAACGGATTCGGTGTCACATCTTTCTTAACACAAAATTTGACAAAAAGACAAAAGTGTGCCAAGTGGCTCAAGTTGCTTCTCTGGAGGTAACTAATTTGATGGAATAGTTCCGGCGTTCTAGTCGGTCGTTAATTTCCATGCCCTCTATAATACAGCCCCTGTCAGGGTTCTGTCCCTTCTCAATTAAAACTTTTTATTGCGCTGACTAATTACGCGTGTTTTAGCTTACTTGTGTCCTTAAATACTTCTTTTACTGCGTCAAATCACACAAGTCTTTGTATAAAGGCTGTATGCTCATAGTCAGACTAAATTAAATTGTTGCCATTGCTTCCCGCTTCTGATCTAGACTAGGTTGAGATTTGTCAAAGCTAATTGCAAAAGTAATCTTTTACAGCCAATGTTTTTTAAATCTGTTAGCACGCTATGTCTATCGTAAGTAAACAAGAACCTAAGCTGGAAACGCTTACCCTATTTCAAAAACGCCCAAAAACGGCGTTCTGGGAGAAATTTTGGGTTGTGAGCATAATTAACCATCTCTGCCATTACTTTTGAAAAATTTGACTTGGGCAAATTATCAATAGATATGCAGTCTATTAGTAGTTATCTTAACAGTGAGATACGAAGTTTCTGGTTTTAGAGAACGACGGAACGGCGGAACGTCGGAATATTATCTGATCGTCCAGAGATGATGACAAATACCGCCACACTCCATCTTCATGATAAACGCTATAATCTGAAAGTTGTTGCCAGTTGCTCATCATGAAAAAACTGACTTATTCATTGCTCCCCCTGGGGATTACTGTTGGACTTTGCCTAAACATTGCCCCTGCTTCCGCTACTTTGCTGGTACGAGAAGTCATTCCCGACGCTGCCCTTTCTATTGACGGCTTCGGAAGCCTCTCTAACAACGGAGTTATTCAAGCCAATATACCCACAGGTTCTACTATTCAGAGGGCTTATCTCTATGCCACTTCCGTCTGGGATAGCAGTCCAGTTTACGACGTAATTTTTCATGGGACGACACTTTCCGTGGGTTCAGCAACTATTCTTGGTCCCGATCAAAACCCAGCTACCACCGCCCGTTGGGATGTCACCAGTATCATCACTTCTTCTTTTACGGGAGGATTACAAGACTTTAGTATCCTTGAGAATGGCGATAACGATGGTGAGGTTCTTGTTGTTGCCTACAGCAATCCTTCTACCCAAGGTTTTACCTCGGTTATCTTAGACGGAGAACTGTCCACCGGAGGAGACACGATCCAGTTTGATTTTGCCAGTCCTTACACTGGGGGAGATTTTCTGGTTTCACTCGCCTCTAGTTACAGCCGTCAACCGAGTGGGCAATTCACCCAGATTGATGTAACCACTAATTCGACCATTAATCGACGATTGACCACAAGTGCAGGAGGGGCGGATGACCGCACTACTGGTGAACTCTCAGACAATGGAAACTTAATAACTGTTGGGGGAATAGGTGATAATCCTGCCAATGTCGCCCCAACCACTGAACCTATGGACACTAATCCAGATGACGAATACTACAACCTCGCTCTTGGCAATAGCGCTAATCCCGCTCCTTTTATCTTACCTGGAGATACCTTCCTTCGCTTAACAACAAAGAACCCAACCGATGATGATAACGTTTTTGGAATGTTTATCACCATCAGTCCCACTCCCGTCCCCGAGCCATCGATGACACTGGGTATTTTCGGTATCGGTGCCATCGGAGCCTTAATATCTCGCCTTGGTAAAAAATCCTAAGCTGCCCGCGAATTTAAATTGCTTGTGGAGATGAGGCAAGAGTGCCTCTTGCCTCCTACTCCCCTCTCCCTTTCTGGGATAGGGGTTGGGGGTGAGGGCAATTAACCATCTCTGCTATTACTTTTGAAAAATGGTATAAATCACCCCTTCAGGACTCTCGGAGTGCAATCAGTGGCAAAATCAAGGCTATGATCGATCACTGATAACCAATAACTGAGATGAGATGGTTTTATTAGAAGCAGCGGTTCATTCTTCCCTACGCGCTTTTTTACGGGAACAAGGGCGCTTTTATTGGTCTCATCATCTCACTATGGGGCGACTGGTGGCTAGAGCCTTACGCTTAAAACGGTCCTCTCTCATACAAACTGGAACTACTCTCACCCGTTATTGTCTCAGTTATCTCACCCCAGCCCTTTTGGGTGATACACCTGTTCTGATTGTTGCCCCAGAGTCGGAAGTAAACCTACTGTTAGAAGTGGAAATCCCCCATCTGCAAGCATGGTTACAAACTCAGCGAGACATCCTCAAAAGCGATCGCTTTCCAGCTAATTTTACCGGTTTACTCCTCACCACACCCCAACAATGGTTAGAGGATAAATTGGACAATCTCGGTCATTTTCCCCAGAATATCCCCACGATAATCGATCGAGCCGAAGATTTAGAAACTTGTCTAGTAGATTATCTCACCGTCACCATTACTCCCGAACAATGGTTCGCTTTAGAGTCAGCATATCCCCAGCATAGAGAGTTTATAGACTTAATTAAAGCACAACTTAGCCAAAGTATTCTTGGTCATCCCATTAATCCCTATAATTGCTATCTTATTGATGCCAAGGAAAAAGAATATATAATTGCTCTGCTACAACGCGTGCATCAAGACTTAACCACTGACTCTGTTTGGCAACTTTTAGCGGCAAAAATCCCCGAGCATAATTATCTCCTCTGGACATCAGTAGATCGAGAGCGAGAAGAATTTACCCTAAAAATCAGCCCTTTGGAGGTGGCTAGTTTTTTCAAACCGATTTGGCAGCAGCAACCCTTTGTTTTAATCGGCAGTTTTTTAGATAGCGAAAAATCCGCTAATTTATACCGTCAAAATCAGGGTATCGGAGAAATTTTAACTCTAAAGTTTGCAGCTGATCGCGAAAGTGAATATATTCATTTATATCTACCCGATCGCATCAGCGCCCCCAACACACCCGAATTTCAACCGATGTTATTAAAGCAAGTGCGGGAATTAGTTAGCGCTAATCATACCAGTGAACAACCGATAGTAATCCTGATTGAAGATGTTCCCCTCAAGGCACAAATTGCTACCCAAATCGCAGCCGATTACGGTTCGCGAGTGCAAGTGGAAAAAACTGAGATTAATAATAATACTATTCTGGTTTGTGGTTGGCAATTCTGGCAAACCCATCAAGAAAAATTTCCGACTCCCAGTTTATTAATTATCGCTACTTTACCCTTACCATCCCCCGAAAATCCTCTCGTTGCTGGCAAAATTGCTTACTACAAACGACAACATCTCGACTGGTTTCGTGCCTATCTTTTACCCACAGCAGTGAGGGAAATTCAGCAATCTGTCCAGTCTCTCCGGGAGTGTCAAGGTTGTGTGGCTGTCCTCGATAATCGTGTCAATGCCCGCAGTTATGGCCGACAAATTCTCTCCGCTTTAGAACCCTATGCTAAAGTTAATTATCTCGATCAACAATTTTTTCAAGATAAAGATTAAATCAGTTATCAGTTATCAGTTATCAGTTATCAGTTTACTGATAAAATCTCCCCCAGAGCCATATTTCCAACTGTCTAAATAACGATGGTAAAGATATTTTTGCTTGTCGGGTAACTTTTCTAAAACAGGTTTTAAGGTGGCTGCCAAGGGATATAAACCACTATACAAAGCTAAATTAAAATAATGTCCCGTCCAATCGATAAAAGGACTGATACCCACTTGCGGAATCATCGGTAAAACTAATTGAGGATTAACCAAAGGCAAAGTTTTTGAGAGGGAAGAAAACTGCACCACATCCTGTAAAAATGGTTTTAAGACCTCATCTCCCAACTTATCCATTACCCGAAAAACTCCACTCATTAAGTCATTAATTTGATTGGGATTAGGGTTAGCATATATCTGGACACTCATGGTTTTTTGAAATAGCCACGTTACCGATATATTAGGTTGATATGGTTGTAAAAGGGCTAAATCTTCTCGGTTTAAAGCATCGATTTGTAAAGCTTCCTCGATGGCAAAAGTTAGCCTTTTTAAATGTCTGACCATTGCCCCAAAACCACCAAAACTGACCGGAGATTGACTACCGCTACTATCTCCCACTGCTAGAATTCTTGACCAAGGCATCTTTAAAGGACTTTGACGATAGGCAGGGAAAAAACCCGCTAGAAAACGCTGAAATTTTACCGCTTCTAAATCCACCTTTTGATACTCCGGCAGTAATCTTAAATACTCCTCCATCAAAAATTCTAAACTAAAGCGATCGGGATGGGTATCGAGATAGGTAAATAAATAAGTTGTCCGACCATCCCTAGCGGGAAATGCTTCCCAAAAGTATTGACATTGGTGCAAGATTGGGGTAAAAGAATAAATCAAATCACCAGTTTCATTACTGGGAAAACCCTGACCGCAACTACCCACCACTAAACAAACTCCATCGGGTTTTTCCCCTTTTCTTGCCTGTTTTGCAATTGCTGAAAAATGACCCATGGCATCGATTAATAAACGGGTTTTTAAAGTCATTTCTCCCGTTTTAACCATTACTCCATCTGGATGAATAATCGCCCCGCTAAACCCCGAATTTTCTAATAACTTTCCTCCCGCTTCTAAAAACTTAGTTTTTAAAGTCTCTAGCAAATAAACCGGATCAACACCGATATTTAAAATATCTCTGACCCAAAGCTCATAACCTTGATAAAATCCCACCCTCCCAGGATTATATTCCGTCGCTATCGCTTGATTTAATTCAGCTTCGGTCAATAAATCTAACTCTAAAAAACTGCTTAATTCTAAACGTGAAATATTCCACTCCTGCTCACGACCGCGCAGAATACCTCTTTCTAATAATGCCACACGCCAGCCCCTAGTTTGCAAAGCAGCCCCGATGAAAATTCCCAAAGTTCCCCCCGCAATCACTAGATCAAAATCCGTCTCTCCTAAAGATTCTTGACTTTGATTAATTACCGCAGGAATAACCGGATTTTCTAAGCGCAAAGCTTGCCAAGCTCGATCGCTGGCCCGCAATTGTTGTAAACTCTGAGGAGATACTCGATCAAGTAAAGATGCAACTAAAGACATAATCTTATATCAGTTATCAGTTATCAGTTATCAGATGTGAGTTTTCAGTTATCATACTAAATCCGTTGAGTATAGGTTACATATCAGGACAGGCACTCATGCAAGAGGCACTCATGCAAAGGGGAGAATAAATAATCAGTTTTTAATAACTGGATTTAGTATCAGTTCACTGTTTACTGCTCACTTAAAAAAGCTCCCTTCTAGCCGTTTCCTAACATTAGAGACTGGCCATCTCACCATTAAGATAACTGCTCTATACGAGAAACCTATTTAGATTGGAAAAACTTTTTCCCTTCTTCAATGAGTTTATTAATATCCTTGAGAGAAACTCCGAAAATTGCTAAAACTCCCGTAAAGACTAACAAAAAACCGATAAAACTATTCCGATCATAGAGAAATAAACCCACCAAAACGATAAAATAGGGAGAGAGAATTTTACTAATATTTTCAACTACAGTAACCACCTCTGGCGGGGGAGTCTCCACAAGATTAATATCAGTTTTATCCTGATCTGGTTCGAGATTTTGCTTAATCGAAAACATCACCTCCTGTAGGTCTTTTACCTCCGGTGGGTTCGGTTCTTTCGCTGGTTTGCCAAACATTGTTAACTCCCTCGCCAATTTATCCATATCCTCTATGGTAGCCAAAAAAAGGGCAAGCAGGAAAAGCGCGAGCAAGTCGAGAAATTCTCAGCGCAATTTTCCTTAACAACCCCCTCGGCCCCGGCTGCTATAATCAGAGGAACAACTCCCAAGTTCGTTAACGGTACAAAAAAACTATGAATACCAGTCCAGACCGTGTGATTATCTTCGATACCACCCTTCGAGATGGGGAACAGTCCCCGGGTGCCGCTTTAAATGTGGATGAGAAGCTAACCATAGCGCGCGCACTGGCACGACTGGGAGTTGATGTCATTGAAGCGGGTTTTCCCCACGCTAGTCCGGGGGACTTTGAAGCTGTGCAGAAAATTGCCGCCAGCGTCGGCAGCGAAGCTGATAGCCCGATTATTTGCGGATTAGCCCGCACTACCCAAAAAGATATCAAATCTGCCGCCGATGCGCTCAGACCCGCCGCCAAGCCCAGAATTCACACCTTCCTAGCCACATCTGATATACATCTCCAATACAAACTTAAGAAGACTCGTCAGGAAGTTCTTGAGATTGTGCCAGAAATGGTGGCCTATGCCAAATCCTTCGTTGATGATGTGGAATTTTCCCCCGAAGATGCCGGCCGCAGCGATCCGGACTTCCTCTATCAAGTCCTCGAAAGAGCGATCGCCGCAGGAGCCACCACCGTTAACATTCCCGATACCGTCGGTTACACCACCCCCAGCGAATTTGGGGCTTTAATCCGGGGAATTAAGGAAAATGTCCCCAATATCGACCAAGCGATTATCTCCGTCCATGGTCACGACGATTTAGGGTTAGCGGTGGCTAATTTCCTCGAAGCAGTTAAAAATGGCGCTCGACAGTTGGAATGTACCATTAACGGCATCGGTGAGCGTGCCGGTAATGCTTCCCTAGAAGAGTTGGTGATGGCCCTTCATGTCCGGCGCTCCTATTTTAATCCTTTCCTTGGTCGTCCAGCAGAGTCCACGGAACCTTTAACCAAGATCAACACCAAGGAAATCTATCGCACTTCTCGCCTAGTTTCTAATCTTACCGGCATGATCGTGCAACCGAATAAGGCGATCGTCGGTGCTAACGCTTTCGCACACGAGTCGGGAATCCATCAGGACGGGGTGTTAAAACATAAACTCACCTATGAGATTATGGATGCAGAATCGATCGGTTTGACTCATAATCAAATTGTCCTCGGGAAACTCTCCGGCCGCAACGCTTTTCGCTCTCGTTTACAGGAATTGGGTTTTGAACTTTCGGAAACGGAACTTAATAACGCTTTTATCCAGTTTAAGGAAATGGCTGATCGCAAAAAGGAAATCACCGATCGCGATCTGGAAGCGATTGTTAACGATGAAATCGATACTGTTCCCGATCACTTCCGCCTCGAATTAGTACAAGTGTCCTGTGGAAATAGTGCCCGGCCCACGGCCACGGTAACGATTCGCAATCCCGACGGTAGCGAGTTATCCGATGCGGCCATTGGTACAGGGCCGGTGGATGCTCTCTGCAAAGCGATCGATCGAGTGGTGAAGATTCCTAACGAATTAATTTCTTTCTCGGTGCGAGAAGTTACCGAGGGAATCGATGCTTTAGGAGAAGTGACTATCCGTCTCCGTTACGAAGGACGCACCTACTCCGCTCACGCGGCCGATACCGATATTATTGTCGCCTCCGCTCGCGCCTACGTCAGTGCCTTAAACCGTCTCCACGTCGCACTGCAGCAGAAGGAAAAAAACCCAGAAATGGTACAAGTCTAGATAGGGTTTTAGGGTGTTAGGGTTTTAGGGTTTTAGTTGAAATTCCCCCACTTCCCCACCACCCCACTTCCCCCCGCAACGCGCACGCAGTGACCACCCCACCACCCCACTTCCCCACTTCCCCACTTCCCCCCGCAACGCGCACGCAGTGACCAC
>NZ_JADBUE010000269.1:0-16308 GCF_020245805.1 Microcystis sp. M179S2
CTCTACTCCAGATACAGTCAACGGTACAGCCATTTTCAAGGGGAAAATGTACCCAGTAGCTTCTGAGCAATTTTTTCTGAGAAGCGACCTGCAGTAAGGGTTTTGTTGATTTTTTAGTATTTCTGTATGGGGGAAGTCCAGTTTTTCAGCAAACCCTACTTATTGGCTGGTTAAAAATTTTCTTGACAATAAGTTCATGATCAGGTACACTTCCTCTAGGTCTTGAAGTTAATTTTTTTAGCTAATCATATTAGCTGATATAACCCCCAGGCTAGTTTAATAGTATTTTGGCAAGTATGAGAGAGCTGCAATAATCTTTCTAGTTCTATAGGGCTAATTACAAACTGACCTAGTTTGTAATCTTGATTACAAAGCTTTTAGCTTGCCAGTATCAAGATAGGATATGACAATAAAGCCACCATTGCAAGAGAAAAAATTTATCGAGCTAGATGCTAACTTCTCTACAACTCGCCGAGTAACGATGGAGAGACCTGCTATTATTAACGATCCTTCTGCAAAAGTGCAATCTTATTTATTTTTGCCACCAAATCCAGAACGCAGGGGAGAAGGAGGATTAAGAACAAAGGGATATTTCAAGCACTCCTACACGGAGACAAGTGAGTTATCGGAAAAATTTGCAGTTCCTTTGGTTACTATTATAACGGTAGTTTTTAATGGAGAAAAGCACTTAGAGCAAGCAATTCAGAGTGTCATTAGCCAGTCTTACAATAATGTTGAGTACATTATTATAGACGGAGGTTCTACGGACAGCACAATTGATATTATTCGTAAGTATGATGATCAGATAGATTATTGGTTGAGCGAACCTGACGAAGGTATATATGATGCGATGAATAAAGGCTGGAAATTGAGTCAAGGAGATTACATTTACTACCTGGGGAGCGATGATATATTGTTAAATATACCTAGCCAATCTATTCAAAAAGCAAGTTTAAACAATACGGACATAATTTATGGCAATGTAATTATGGATAACGGTCAGCTACGGATCAGTAGATATAATCCATTGATTGTGTTCAAAAATACTTTATGTCCGCAAGGACTATTCATTAAGAAAAACCTACTTGCTCAACTTCCGTTCAACACCAAATATAAAATATATGCTGATTTCGACCTTAATCAAAAGATTTATAAGATGAGTGCATCGTCAATCAAAGACAAATCTACGATTGCTTTTTTTAGACTTGGTGGTGCCAGCAGTTCCTATCAAGATAACTCAAAATTAGCGAATTGTAAGCAGGAGTACGCTAGAGTTATTTATGATAATTTTGGTTTGTCTGGGCTGATTTTATCTTGGATTTGGGGGGCTGTACGAGGTTTAGTTGTTAGAAACAATACCCATTTACATACCGATTACAAAACCTTGAAAAGAATTTTAAAAGACTGCGAATAATCCTTTTTATTCGAGTGATATTGGCATGAACATATTTCAGCAATCAACAATTTAAAGGAGTTAGAAACTTTCTATGCAGAGTACAGCAAATAGTAGCAATTATCAACATTTATTAAGTATAATCAATACTGAATCTTACAGACATTCAACTGATCAAGAAGTCAAAATTCTAGATGTTGGTTGTGGTAACGGACAATTGATTGCATACTTGACAAAAAATCTTCCCTGTGTACAGCCAAATATTAACTGGAAAGTCTATGGTTTAGACGTTGTTAATCATGGTGTCCAAAAAAAGGGGTTTATGGATGAAACAATTGAAAATCTATCAAAGAATTTTTCTGAAGTAGATTGGCATGAAAGACTAACTTTAATTTATGATGATGAAAAGTGGCAATATCCAGATAATTTTTTTGATGTAATTATTTCTAACCAAGTGGTGGAACACGTCAAGAATCATCTACTTTTTTTTCTTGAGATATCTAGAACATTAACAATGAATGGATATTCTGTACATCTATTTCCCTTGTCCAACGTTCTCTGGGAATGGCATATTCATTTACCTTTAGTCCATAAGGTTAAAAACTTTGATTTTTTGTTTGATAACATTAAATTTTTAAGCACTTTAGGTTTAGGAACTTTTCATCGTCAGACTAAAGAATCTGGTATATCCTTGGAAGATTGGACTGAAAAACATACGGATTATTTACATTACTTTACTAACTATATCAGCTACCAAGAGATTTTAAATATGGGCAAAATATCTAATTTAAGGACATCTTTCAGATATACGAGGGAACTTTATCAACTATACCTAGACAAGAAAATGAAACGAACACCAAAATCAATCTATACCAACCATTATAGCTCATTTATCTTGGAGTTTTTATCTATATTTTTTCTTAAGTATATTGCCAGTGTAACTTTGTTTCTTGAGAAAAAGCAGACTTTTAGTTAATCGATCGGAGTAAGAAAATGCAACAATTTATCGAGACTTTGAGTCAATGCCCTAAGTGCAAAAGTAGTCAATTAACTTTTGATGATCATCAGATTATTTGCAAAAACTGTAATTCTGAATTTGCTATTGTCAATAATAAACCAGTATTCATTCGAGAAGATAATGAAATTTTTTCTCCCTCTTTTTATACTAATACGGTGACTGATCATGGTTCAAAAGAAAAAAACATATTCTCAAAAATTGTCCCTAGTCCATCGATCACCTTAAACTATATTGAGAGGATTCAAAATTTTGCTCAGACTTTAGAAAATTTTACCTTAGCATATGTCTTGGTTGTGGGTGGAGGAAATCAGAAAAGAGATTTAGATAGGTTAATGTCAGAATATAGCAATATCAAGTTGATATATTCCGATGTTGATGTTAATGCAGATGTCGATTTATTCTGTGATGCTCACGATCTTCCTTTTCAAGACCAAGTTTTTCATGGTATTATTACTACAGCAGTTTTAGAACACGTTCTCTACCCCGAAAAAGTCGTTAGTGAAATGCACAGAGTTCTCAAAGATGGCGGGGTAATTTATTCAGAAATTCCCTTTATGCAGCAGGTTCATGAAGGGGCCTATGATTTTACCAGATATACCCTTTCTGGTCATCGGCGCTTGTTTAACTATTTTTCAGAAATTTCCAGTGGTTTAGTTGCCGGACCTGGAACAGTTTTAGTCTGGTCTATCGAACATTTTGCTTTATGTTTTGCTGGCAATAATACCTCAAGATTATTAACTAAAGCAATGGTGAGATTATTGTTTTCTTGGCTTAAATATTTTGACTATCTATTCAAAAATAATCCTCAGGCTCTCGATGGAGCTTCTTGTACATATTTCTTAGGAAAAAAATCTCCTGAGAAAGTAGTTTCTGATCAAATGATTATTGAGAGATATAAAGGAGCTAATCATCTTCGCCATACCTAGAGAATATCCTCAATTCTCCAGTTTATACAAGAAAATAATCTAATTAAATCCTCAACAGTGATGAAAATTTTGTTATTTAGTCGCTATGATACTTTAGGTGCTAGTAGCCGCTATCGTACCTACCAATATTTGCCTTATTTCAAAAAAGAGGGAATAGAGTTTGAGACCGCTCCCTTATTAGATAATGATTACTTGAGAACTCGCTACTTAGGGAAAAAATACCCTTTATCGAGATTATTATTTGCTTATCAACAGAGAATTTCGCTGCTGTTGCAATCTCAAAAATACGATTTAATCTGGTTGGAAAAGGAAGCATTACCTTGGCTACCAGCTTGGCTAGAATTACTGTTTCTCAGAGGAAGAACACCTTATGTAGTTGATTATGATGACGCAGTATTCCACCGTTACGATCAACATTCTGCTCCTATAGTTAGATGGCTATTGGCACAGAAAATCGATCGAGTAATGCAGAATGCTCGCTTAGTGATTGCGGGAAATGATTACTTAGCTAACAGAGCAACACAAGCAGGAGCTAAATGGGTAGAAATATTACCCACCGTCGTCGATCTTGATCGCTATCCCTTATCAAAAGCTCCTCAAAATGAAGTCTTTACCATCGGCTGGATAGGAAGTCCATTGAAGTTTGTCGATTATATACAAGAACTTTATCCTGTTTTAAAAGAAATTTGTCGAGATGGTGGTGCCAAAGTCGTTGCTATTGGTGCCAAAGAGACAAATCTAGAGGATATCCCTTTAGAAATTAAGCCTTGGTCTGAGGCAACCGAGGTGAAGGAGATGCAACAATTTGATGTGGGGATTATGCCCCTTACCGATACAGCATTTGAGCGAGGAAAATGCGGATTTAAACTAATCCAATATATGGCATCTACTCGCCCAGTTATTGGTTCACCAGTGGGGGTGAACGCAGAGATTATTAAGGAGGGGATCAACGGCTTTCAAGCTAGTAGTCAAGCTGAATGGCTGCAAGCTTTTCAAAACCTGAAAAATGATCGAGATTTAAGAGAAAGCATGGGATGGGCTGGCAGAAAACTTGTCGAAGATAAGTATAATATTCAAATAACCGCCCCTAAAATGTTGCAGCTATTGCAAAAAGCTAATCAAGTTTTAAAAACCTAAAACTGTTTTTCTAAAATTATCCATAAATCAAGAATCTAAACTGTGCATGAAATGAAAATACTTTTTATTATTACTAGAGCAGATACCGTTGGAGGCGCACAGGTTCATGTGCGAGATTTAGCGAGATTTTTGCAAGATTCTCACCATCAGGTCTTAGTTGTTACTGGAATAAAAGGCATTTATAATGACGATCTGACGAGCTGCCTCATAACCAATTTATCTTGTCAACACTTTGGCAAAAAAATTAACTTAATTCAAGACTGGCAAACCTTGAATTTTATCAAACAAATTATTGTAGAATTCCAACCAGATATTATCAGCACTCACTCTAGTAAAGCGGGAATTTTAGGACGATTAGCGGCCAAAAAAAGTAAGACTCCTTGCATTTTTACCGCCCATGGTTGGGCTTTTACAGGAGGTGTACCAGAGCCGAGTCGCACTATCTATCAGTGGTTAGAAAAAATCACAGAACCTTTAGCTAATAAAATTATCTGTGTTTCGGAACAAGATCGATTAATTGGAATAAAAACTGGTATGCAACCGCAGCGATTATTGACCATTCATAATGGGATGCCAGATCTACCCGCAGAATTGAGAGCTAATCCTGGTAATGCTAACCCTGTTCGTATTGTCATGGTGGCAAGATTTGATCAGCAAAAAGACCATGTAACCTTACTGAAAGCCTTTCAAAATATTCCCGAAGCCCATTTAGATTTAGTCGGAGACGGTCCGGATTTAGAAAAGATTAAAACCTTAGCTAAGGAGCTAAAAATTATCGACAGAGTTAACTTTTTAGGTTTTCGTAATAATGTAGCTGAAGTCTTAGCTCAAGCCCAAGTATTTACTTTAATATCTAATTGGGAAGGGTTTCCTCGCACTACAATCGAAGCAATGAGAGCGGGATTACCAGTAATTGTATCAGATGTGGGGGGAGCATCGGAAGCAATTGTGGAAGGAATAACTGGATACACCGTAGCGAGGGGAGATGTTAACACGTTACACCAGAGACTATTACAATTAGTTCTTGATCAACAATTCAGAGCTAAAATGGGAGCGGCAGGACGCAAACGCTATGAAACAGAATATACTTTTGAGAAGATGTTTGAAAAAACCTTTCAGGTTTATCAGCAAGTTTTAGCCAAAAGGAGAAAAAATGATGATTGAGAATAAAATATTAATCACAGGTGCTACGGGATTGCCTGGTGGTTTTTTCATGCAACATTTGGCATCTACTAAGCCTGAAATAGAAATACATTGTTTAATTCGACCCAGTAGCGATCGCAGTATGTTAGATAGTCTAGGACTGAATTTAACCTACGATTTTGGCGATAGCTCTATCTCAGAAACCTGGGAAGGAATTTTTAGGGAAAATAGTTTTGAAACCATCATCCATCTCGTCCAACTTCGACAAGTACCAACTATACTTAATAGTCTAAAAAAATTCCAACAAACTCCCCGATTAATTATTATTGGAACCACAGGAGTATATTCAAAATATAATGAATATTCTGCCGAGTATAAACAAGCAGAAAATTATTTACAAGAGTATCCTGCTTCTTATTGTCTGCTGAGACCGACAATGATTTATGGCACTCCTAAGGATAAAAACCTACACAAATTGATTAAATTCTGTCACCGCTACGGATTCTTTCCCATTTTTGGCTCTGGTGATAACCTGTTACAACCAGTTCACGCTGATGACATTGCCCAGATGTTGTTAAAAGTCTGGGAATGTCCTGATATAAAAGGTGCTTACGATCTTTCCGGAGGTAGTATTGTTTCCTTCCGTCAGTTAATTTTATTGATAGAACAATTATTAGGCCAATCGGTGCGTCCCCTGTCCTTTCCCTTGAACTTTGGCATCTGGTCAGCTACCCTACTAGAACAAACATTAGGTAAAAAATCACCAGTGCGACGAGAACAAATCCTGCGATTACAAGAAGACAAAGCTTATGCCCACGAAGAAGCTAAAAGGGATTTAGGGTTTACTCCTCGTACTCTAGAAGCCGGACTACAACAAGAGATAGAATTAATGCGCTCCCAAGGCATAATTTAACTAATTAGGGTCTGCTGAAAAAGTTTGTTGGTGGGGGCAGGGTGTGGGGTGTGGGGTGTGGGGTGTAGGGTTTTACCGATTTTGAGGTAGTCAGTTACCTAATTTTCAGGGAAAAAGTACCTGAATTTTACCCCCGATCCCTCCAATGGTCGGCACTTTTTGAGGAAAAAAAAGTCTAAAAGCCTTATCCAACAAGGTTTTTAGATTTATTCAGCAAGCCCTAATTAAATCAATTTTTGTCTTGACTCTAGCCCTATTCAAAAAACCCTGAATTGGCAACCTCCCTTTACTTTAGAGCAAGGATTAGCCCAAACAATTAATCCAGAAAATTAGTGATCAGCTTGTCAAAAAGGCTTCATAATTCAAGTTCCACTTTGACAAAATCGGCAGTTTTATGGAGAGAAAACCCTACTTTGGCGGCTATCATCTGCATAGCGCGGTTATCCCTTAAAATTTCCCCTTCGATTCCCTCTAATCCTTCCTTTTTGCCAATAGTGACTAAACGCTGTAGTAATTCTGTACCAATGCCCTGACCTTGATAGTCATCCCTAACTAATAGGTCAAATTCCGCCACATTAACGCCGTGCAGTTTATTTAAGCGTCCTATAGCGATAATTTCTGGCTCTTCCGTCTGATCGTTATTAATCTCTACCACTAAGCTCATTACTCGATCGTAGTCGATAAAACAAATGCGCGTAAGACGATCATAAGCGGTTTGGCGATCGAGATTGACAAGGTGAAAATAACGATAATAAATGCTTTCTTCCGAGAGATAATGGTGAAATTGTCGCACTAAAGGCTCATCCGCTGCCCGAATCGGACGAATTAGCACCTTTAAGCCTCTTTTCGTCGTCCAAGGACCTATATAATGTTCAGGATAGGGACGAATCGCCGGATGAGATAACTTTTCTGGGGGAGTAGTTGGAGGATGAAGAAGGATAGAAGCGGAAAGGGCGATTAATTGCTCTGAATCGGCAAAAAAGGGATTAATATCGATAGTTTTAATGCGAGGTTGTTCACTAACCAGGTGACTAAATCTAACGATTATTTGCTCTAAATTCGCTAAATTAAGCGATTTAAGCCCATTTAGTCCCTGAAAAGCCCGATAAATCTTGGTTTTTTCTAAAAGTCGGCGAGCGAGATTAGTATTTAAAGGAGGTAGAGCGGTGGCGTAATCTTGAAAAATATCGACTAAACGGCCACCAGTACCAAAAATTATCACCGGTCCGCACTGATCATCGTAATTAGAGCCGATAATTAACTCATATCCTCGATCGATCTCTAACATCGGTTGAATACTCACCCCGAGAAAATGCTCCCGACCCACTTGTGCGCTAACATTAGCTTCGATCGCCTGATATGCTTGTGCGACTGCCATAGAGGAAAAAAGCGGCCATTGTACCCCACCCACGGCGCTTTTATGGATAATCGTCTGGGAATGCAGTTTCATCACCACGGGATAACCGAGAGATTCAGCGAGATTAACTGCTTCTGCGGCACTTTCGGCAATTTCAGTGACAATAACAGGGATTCCATAAGCTTTGAGTATATCTAAAGACTCTGGCTCACTGAGAATTGTTCTATCCCCTGCTTGCTCGATAATCTGGCTAACTAAAACTCGATCGGAGCTATTTTCCTGAGAATTGGTTAAAATTGGCGTTTGATAAAGACCGCGTAGATTCTCTTCATATTTCCAGAGCAAATTAAACACCCGGGCAGCCGAATCGGGATAGCGATAGGTGGGGATACCCTGCTGATTTAATAACGCTACTCCCTCTGCAATGCCCTCTCCCCCCATCAAACTTGCTAAAATGGGTTTTGTGCTATTTTGAGCGATTGAGGCAATTCTAAGGGCAATTTCTCGCAGATCAGTGTTAAAGCGAGGCGAGAGAATCATCAACACCGCGTCGGTATGTGCATCCGCTAAAGCAATCTCTAGGGCGCGAGCGTAGCTATCGGGATCGCTGCTGCGACGCAGATCGATGGGATTTTGGGGGACGATATCCGCGGGAACAAGAGGCGCTAGTTTTTCGATCGTTGCGGGGGTAAGGGTTGCCAGTTGTCCATCTTCCGCCAGTAAAGCCGAGGCCGCTAAAAGAGCGGGAGCCACACCATTGCTGATGATTGTCAAGCGTTTTCCCCGGGGAAATCGGGGAATTTTCGCTAAAACTTGCGTGATATTCAAGAGATCGGCCAGTCTTTGTACTTCCACGATGCCACAACGAGCAAAGGCAGCGGAGAGAGTTAGCTGATCGCTGGTCAATTTGCCAGCATGGGAAAGAGAAGTGGGGTCAAAGTCGGTACTGTGGCGACTAATGGCGATAATTGGTTTATTTAGGGCAACTTCTCGGGCTGAGGACAGAAAAGAGCGGGCATTATTCAGGGATTCCAGGTAGATAACGATGCTTTTGGTTTGGGGATCGTCTCCCAAATAATAGAGTAATTCGCCCCAATCCACATCTAAAAGAACTCCGAGGGAGATAAAGTGACTAAAACCGACATTTTCGCTTAAACTCCAATCAAGCACGGCAGCAGCGATCGCCCCACTTTGACTAATCAGGGCAATTGAACCAGTTTTCGGCAGGATGGGGGAAAAGGTGGCGTTAAGATTTTGGCTTATATTGCAGATTCCTGAGCTATGGGGACCGATGATGCGTAATTTTTGACCAGCGATCGCTTTAATTTCCCTAAGTAAATTTTCCCCCATCTGGCCGGTTTCCCGAAAACCCGTGGAGAGAATCAGGGCGCATTTAACCTGTTTTTCGACAGATTGGGCGATAATAGCGGGAATTTCGGGAGCGGGGGCGGTGATAATTACCAGATCGATCGCCGCCTGGATATCCTCTAAACTGCTATAGGTGGGAAGATCGAGCCAGTTTTCGGGGTGAGGATTAACTAGATAAAGGCGGTGCTGACCGGGATTATGATGGAGATTATTTAAAAGAGTGCGATCAAGTTGGGGATTTTGGCGATTAAATCCCACCACAGCGATGGTTTTTGGCTCAAAAAAGGCTCTTATGGTTTGATGTTCGCCACCACGAGGCTCTAAGATGGGATTTAACATAAGTAAGCTAGGAGATATTTAAAATGGGTATTGTTAAGTGAGCTAAAAAAGCAGCTAACCCTTACTGTTCCAGTGTTCCGGTGTTCCCCGATCAACCTAGACCAATTTTAGCTGTTTAATCAGGGTTCGATCGGTGTAATTAATTTTGTCTAGGTAGGGTTGGCAATAAAACAGCCCTAGCCGATCAACATTTTCCCCAAGAGATCTAGTAAACTATCTGATGCTGTAAATATTTAGAGACAGACGATGGAACTGGAATATCCCGAGGATTTGAGATACCTAGAAACCCACGAATACGTCAGACTCGAAGGTGAAATCGCTACCTTGGGAATTAGTGCTTTTGCCGTCGATCAATTGGGTGATATCGTGTTTCTAGAATTGCCCGAATTGGGAGAGGCGCTGAAAGTGGGTAGTAGTTTCGGCACGATCGAATCGGTAAAAGCGGTAGAAGAGCTTTATCCTCCCGTCTCGGGAACCGTAGTTGATCGCAATCAAGCGATGATTGACTCCCCCGAATTAATTGCCGATGATCCCCACGGGGAGGGTTGGTTATTAAAAGTGCGGGTAGAAAATCCCGATACTGCCTTGGCTGATACCCTCTCCGCTAGTGAATACCGCGCCCAAGTAGCAGGGGAAAGTTAACTAATATTAACAACACGCAGCCAGACCCTCACACTATCATAGGCATAGAAAGAATTGAAAATCCAGGAAGCGATCGAGTCTTCCTGATTTTTGTCTCTAAACCGTGCTGAAACGAAATTCTTGCCCGAATCGAGTCAGGTTTCACTATTTACCCAATCTATGCTAAATCCTAATCTCGCGGCGATCGAACTTTCCCAAGAGGAGGTTCAACGCTACTCTCGACACATTATTCTGCCCGAAGTGGGCTTAGAAGGTCAAAAAAAACTAAAAGCCGCCAGTGTTCTCTGCATCGGCACCGGGGGACTCGGTTCCCCGCTTTTACTCTATCTAGCGGCGGCTGGCATCGGTAGAATCGGTATTGTTGACTTCGATATCGTCGATAGTTCCAATCTGCAACGTCAAATTATTCACGGCACTTCTTGGGTAGGTAAACCGAAAATTGTTTCCGCTAAGGACAGAATTCTAGAAATTAACCCCTACTGTCAGGTGGATTTGTACGAAACCCGCATAAGTTCCGAAAATGCCCTTGACATTTTAGCCCCCTATGATGTAGTCATCGACGGGACCGATAATTTCCCCACCCGTTATCTGACTAATGATGCTTGTGTTCTTCTCGACAAACCCAACGTCTATGGCTCAATTTTCCGCTTTGAAGGACAGGCAACCGTTTTTAACTACCAAGGCGGTCCCAACTACCGCGATCTCTATCCCGAACCGCCACCACCGGGGATGGTTCCCTCCTGTGCGGAAGGCGGCGTTTTAGGGGTTTTACCCGGAGTAATCGGCACAATTCAAGCCACAGAAGCCATTAAAATTATCCTCGGCGCCCCGGATACCCTCAGTGGTCGTTTACTGCTTTACAATGCTTGGGAAATGAAATTCCGTGAGTTAAAATTGCGCCCGAATCCCATCCGTCCCGTCATTGAAAAACTAATTGATTACGAACAATTCTGCGGTATCCCGCAAGCGAAGGCACAAGAAGCAGCAGAACAGCAAAAAATGACAGAAATGACCGTAGTAGAGTTAAAAACCCTACTTGACAGCAATGCCAATGATTACATTCTCATCGATGTGCGTAATCCCAACGAGTACCAAATCGCGAAGATTCCCAACTCGGTATTAATCCCCCTACCCGATATCGAAAACGGTGCGGCAATTCCCAAAATTAAGGAATTAGTCAACGGTTATCGTCTCATCGCCCATTGTAAGATGGGGGGACGTTCCGCTAAAGCCCTCGCTATCCTCAAAGAGGCAGGTATCGAAGGAATTAACGTCAAAGGTGGTATCAGCGCCTGGAGTCGCGAAGTCGATTCCACTGTACCAGAATACTAATTTCGGCCCTTGGGTTTTGGGGTTTTGGGTGTTAGGGTGTTAGGGTTTTGGGGTATTAGTTGAATTTCCCCATTCCCTATCCCCCCATCTCCCTAGGGTTGATTCAAGGTAGGGTTGATTCATGAATCAACCCTACCCCATTCCCCATCCCCCCATCTCCCCTTCTCTGTGTTTCCTGTTCTCTCTGAATCTGTTAAGATCAAGGCCAGTTAGCCTTAAAATCCTCGGTGTGAGCGAACGATGAAAAACCATATTAAAAAAATTGCTAGTTGGAGCGCAATCGCTACTATTTCCCTTGGCTTAGTAGAAATGAACCGAGCAGCGATCGCATTTGGCAACAATAATCAATTCAGTGCCTGTATCGGTCAGATTGTCGGCACGGGAGTCAGTCCCGAAGATGCCGCCACCGCTTGTTCAGAAGCATTAATTCCGAAAGAATTATCCCGGTGTGTGGCGATGATTAAATCCAAAACCCCGATCGATGGTAATCTGGCTCTGCAAGCTTGTTTTCAAGTGCGTCGTCCCATCGACCTAGGTAATTGTGTGGTCGATATCCATCGCGCTGCCCCCTTGTTTGCCGCTAATTCCCTCAAACAAACGGAAACAGCCAAGGAACCTGATAAATTAGGGATTTCTAAACAGGTTTTAGATTCCTGTCGTCAAAGTTTATTACCCGGGCGCTTTTCCGAATGCGTTATCGCTGTCAGTCGTGGTGTGGACAAAAATAATCCCTCCCAAGCTTTACAAACCTGTTTAAGTGCCGAGGATTTCCCTAGAGATCTATTCCCCAGTTATCCCCAAAATCAAGACCAGAGACCTTAATCAAGATTATCGAAAATTTGGGTTAAAACCCCGTCCTTTTAGGACGGCTTTAAGCTACAATGGAAAAAGCGATAACCAAGCTAAAAACTGAACCTTGACAACAGATAGTAGGGGGTTTTGTTCAGAAAAGAATTCAAATTCGGCCTTGAACGAGTAAAACTTTCTAGGAAATAAGGTTGAACATGAGATTTTTTCGACTTGTTCAAAGTGGCCGGAGGGCATTCGGACACTCAAAACGGACGGGTCGAAAGAGTCAGACTTAAGCAATTAAGCGTTTTTCGGTGAAGCGTCAACCCCGTTCAGCGACCACCCTTAAAAAGTGGCGTGGTGAGGAATCGCCGTCCGTTTTACGGCGGCGAGGATGTCAATTGGCTCTCTTATTTTGGGAATATATGGAAAAACCAGAAAACGTTAAAGATTGAACCATCAATCAGACGAGTTCGGCGGCTTAGGAAAGGTACACTTAACCGTAATATTTAAATTACTTTTAGCGGTTCCTTTGGTAATATAAGGGATTCCTACCTCACCGCCGATTTCCACACCAAATTGTAAAGTGACTTCCTCAATGTTAGCAATGGCTAAATTGCGAAAAGCGTTTAAAGTGTAAGTAGTGTAAGTACGAATTGTATCTTCAATTGTCTGAAAATTCTGCAAAATTTGCTGTTTATCTGGTACAGGAATTACCCCTTTAGCAACTCTTCCCTCGGTTTTTACTGTCTCGGCAGGAATTTCCAGGTCATCGGTGGACTCTATATAAATTAGAGTGTTTTCGTCAATTTGGATCGGAGTTAGTCGAGTCATAAATAATGCAAAAATTGAAAATTAACTTTTTTCTTAACTATTTCTTGGCTCTCCCGTACTTGTGATGATAAGAAAAGATTATCTAAGGGAGGGCGTATGCTTTCCTTGCAGTTTATCAAAAAACAACCTAATATAAAAAACATTTCTATCCCTTGCTGACTGTCTATGGCTCGCTACGCCCTCGTCATCGGCATTAACCATTACGATAACCCCAATTTCCTGCCACCTTTGAGTAAACCCGCCCAAGATGCAGAAGCTGTTGCTCAATTCTTGGAGAATACTGGGACATTTGCCAATGTAGAACGCCTACCCAATCGCTGGATTGCCGCAGAAAAACGCTACGAAGTTGTTCCAGGACAGGTAACGGGGGATAAAGTCTTGCAGGCCTTACAGCAAATTTTATCGGGAGAGCAGACCAAAAATCAAGAAGTCTTGATCTACTTTTCAGGACACGGGTTTCGCCTGATCAATCGCATCGGTGACGGGGAAGCCTATCTTGCCACCTCCGATAGCCAACCCGACGGCGAAAATGCCATTTCTTTAGACCGAGAACTCAATCCTCTATTGCGGCGTTCTAATTTGAGTAATCTGGTAGTAATGCTAGACTGTTGCCATGCGGGGGCGTTATTGCCCGAAAATCCGGAATTAAATCGCACTTTGCTAGAACCTAGCCTTTCAGCATTTAAGGAGAAGCAAGATTACTACCTGATCGCCGCCTGTCGGTCAGAACAGGTGGCTTGGGAAGATAAGGAATACAGTTTGTTCACCGCCGCCTTACTCAAAGGACTGTCCCCACAACAGGCTGACCCAGAAACGGGAGAAATTAGTGCCGATCGCCTGTTTGATTTCGTTTCGCGGGAATTGCGCGGGAAGGGTCAAGAACCGATTCGTATGGGAGTTGGGCGATCGCTAATTCTGGTCAAATATGGGGCGCAACCTCAAGTTACAGAAGTGAACCCGTTACTAGATGAGACGGGAGAATTGCGCTGTCCCTATCAAGGATTGCTGGCGTTTACTAAGAAGGAACGGGATTTCTTCTTCGGACGCAAGCGAGTAGTGGAAGACATCAAATCTAAGCTAGATCGGCTAAATTTTGTCCCTCTGATTGGTGCTTCTGGAAGTGGTAAATCTTCGGTAGTTCTGGCGGGATTGATACCCTGGTTGGAAGAATTAGGATGGCAAATTCTCGAACCGATCAAGCCTGGATTTAAGCCGTTGACAAAGTTAGAAAGCCTACTGTTATCCTATTTTCCAGATTGCGAAAAATTGCTGGATGAATGTATCAATAATCCAGCCAGCGAAGGCTTAAAACCGCTATTAGAGCTTTTTCCCCGCAAACACAAATTCTTGCTGGTGGTGGATCAGTTTGAGGAATTATTCACTTTTGCTCTAGCGGAACAGCGCGATCGCTTTATTGAATTGATTACTCAAGTTGCCACAATTCCAGACTCTCCCCTAGCAGTTGTTGCTACCATGAGGGCGGATTTCATTGAACCCTGTTTGCGTTACGATGGGCTGCGACAACTGATTCAAAATAACGCCGAATACCTGCCAGATCTAAGGGGATTAGATTTGCTAGAAGCTATCACGGAACCAGCCAAACTGCAAGGCTATGAAGTTACTAATGATTTACTCAATAAAATCCTTGAAGATATTAAACAAGAACCAGGATTTTTGCCTTTATTAGAGTTTGCTTTAACCCAGCTTTGGCAGAGGCGAGATGAAGCAAACCATCGGCTGACTTTAGATGCTTATGAGGCGATAGGTGGTATAGTCGGAGCGTTAAATTGTCAAGCTGATAAAGTCTATCAATACAAGGATTATGAAAAAGACTCACCGCAGCAGGAGCGAACAGAAACAGAAAAAGCTTTAATCAAGCGAATTTTCTTGAATCTTCTGCAAATAGGAGATGGGGAAAAAGATACCAGATTGCGTCAACCGAAAGCCTTTATCTTGTCTCTAGCTGGAGATAATCAAGAAGGACAAAAAGTTTTAAAAGAACTGATTGAAGGTAAACAAGGATTAGTAAAAGGTCGTCTTTTAGTGACGGGAAAAACTGAACGAGAAGAAGAAGCTTGGGTAGATTTGGCACATGAAGCTTTAATTGAAAAGTGGGACAACCTGAATCTGTGGCGAACCGAAACTCGCAAGGGTAGAGAATTAGCCAAACAGGTGGATAAAGATGCCAAAGACTGGCAAAAAAATAACAGATCTCAGTATTATTTGTGGTCGGGTGACAAGTTAGCAGATGCAGAGAAAATTCTGCAAGAATATCAAGACACGGTGGAGACTACGCAATTGGCTAAAGATTTTCTCGAAGCTAGTAGCCAGCAAGAATTATATAATTACCTCCGCAGTTCAGACATTGATAATTTAGAGCGAGAGACATTAGAAAAAGAAGCAACTAACAAATCATTTTTAAGCCGAGAAAAGTTGAGAAATTTACTCGAAAATGAGAAGGAAAAAGCACAGATAAGGCTGTCAGCTTCCTGGTTACTGAAGCAGTGGGGAGAGGAGGTTCCTATCTGGACAGCAAAGGTTGATAAACAAGGAAATATTGAACTCTCAATTATCGCAGAAAACGATCTACCAGCCACAGTAATCGAAGAGTTAGAAAGTGGAATAAACCTAGAAATGGTGAAAATTTCTGGTGGTGAGTTTTGGATGGGTTCGCCGGAGCGAGAAGACGGATCATATCCAGATGAGCGCCCGCCACACAGGGTCACGATTTCTCCCTTTCTGATGGGCAAATATCCGATAACGCAGGCGCAGTGGCGAGCAGTAGCTTCTTTGCCTAAAATTGAACGGGATCTCAACCCAGACCCCTCAACCTATAACCCACATTCCGCACCCTCAACTGTCACATAAGCTGTCCCCCTCCAGAGACTTGAGTAAAAATACTTAGCTGGTGAAGGTTTTTTTGCTTGTGCCAAGGCTCTGCCTTGACACACAATACTTAAGGCTCTGCCTTAAAATATCCTTCAGGTAGAACCTGAAAAGAGCGTTCCCAGGTAGAACCTGGGAACGAGATAGCAGGATTTGCTTGTGCCAAGGCTCTGCCTTGACACACAATACTTAAGGCTCTGCCTTAAAATATCCTTCAGGTAGAACCTGAAA
>NZ_JADBUE010000027.1:0-3424 GCF_020245805.1 Microcystis sp. M179S2
CAGGAAAGGAGACAGGAGATAGGAGATAGGAGATAGGAGACAGGAGACAGGAGACAGGAGATAGTGGAACTTAGGCGTTTTCGGTCAGCAAAAAAGGCTCAAACGATTACGGGACAAAGGGTTAACCTCGATTTATGATTTTCCTTGATCTATCTGGGTTTCAGCGATTTTGGGCTTCTCGAAGTAAATCCAACGCGGGGATTGGAGTTGAGGCTTTTCTCGATTTGTTTTTTGTCTAAGTCCCAATAGGAGTCAGGAGATAGGAGATAGGAGACAGGAGACAGGAGACAGGAGACAGGAGATAGGAGATAGGAGATAGGAGATAGGAGATAGGAGATAGGAGACAGTAATCAGGAGACAGTAATCAGGAGATTATTTTTATTTATTCTCCCCATTTCCCCATTTCCCCACTTCCCCACTTCCCCACTTCCCCACACCCCACACCCCACTTCCCAGCAAATCTAACTTTCTTCAGATTCCTCCCCATCATTAGGGGGAACTAGGGCTACCGCAGCGATCGCATCGTCCTCATCGAGTTTTTGTACCCGGATGCCTCCGGCCGATCGCGATTGAGGAGTAATAGCATCGACGGATTGACGGATAATAATACCCCGTTCGGTGATAATCATAAATTCCTCGTGGGGGTTAACAACGTGCAGAGCCGCTAATTTATCGTTCTTTTTGCGGAATTTAATCACTCTGACTCCTAATCCCGCCCGATTTTGCAGACGTAGGAGGGTAACGGGAACCCGTTTTCCCAGTCCTGCCATGGTAATCGCTAACACCCAGGGGCCATTATTAGCCACTTCGGGGTTAATTTCTTCGCTTTCGTCCTCGGTTTCTTCTTCGTTAGATTCAGCGATTTGGGCGACAATTTGACTAGGCAGGATGTCCATACTAATTAATTCGTCACCTGAGCGCAATTTCATCGATTTTACGCCTTTAGTTGCCCTTCCCAAGGAGCGCAATTGTTGACTATCGGCCTTAAAATGAATTGCCATCCCCTGACGAGAACCGATAATGACGCTGTCTTCCTCTTTGGCCAAGCGAACCCAACGGAGTTGATCACCGTCTTCGAGAGAAATGGCGATTAAACCGTTCGATCGAATATTACTAAAGGCAGCGAGGGCGGTTTTCTTGATAAATCCCTTTTGTGTGAGCATAATCAGGTAATTATCCTCGCTGAACTCGCTGACTGCCACCACCGAGGTAATTTTCTCCCCTTTGGGAATCTCTAACAGTTGCACGATGGGAACCCCGCGAGCGGTACGGGAACCGGTGGGGATATGATAGGCATTGAGACTATAGACAACCCCGCGATCGGTGAAAAAGAGAACGCTATCGTGATCGCGGCAGGTGATAAAGTGATCGATGCCGTCGTCTTCTTTCATTTTTGCGCCAGCTTTGCCCCTTGTCGCCCGATTTTGGGACTCAAAGGTATTAACGGGCATTCTTTTGATGTAACCCTGTTCGGTGACGAGAATTAAGGCCTGTTCGTTGGCAATCAGGTCAGTTTCGGCGATTTCTCCTTCCCGTTGTTCAATATGAGTGCGACGGGGGGTAGCGTGAATCGTTTTGATCTGTTGCAGTTCTTCCTCGATAATGCTGTCGATCCGTTCTTTTTTGGCTAGAATATCCTGAAGATCGCCGATTTTTGTCAGTAATTCCCCGTGTTCTTGCTGAATTTTCTCCGATTCTAGGGCGGTTAACCGTCGCAGCTGCATTTGTAGGATTGCGTCCGCTTGCACCTCTGAAAGACCAAAATTCTGCACTAATCCCTCTTTTGCACTAGCTGTGTCGGCAGCACTGCGAATCAGGGCAATGACTGCATCGAGACTAGCGAGGGCAATTAGTAAACCCTGAAGGATATGATCCCTTTCCTCGGCCTTGCGGAGTTCATAACGGGTACGACGGGTGATCACTTCTACCCGAAAATCGAGGAAAACCCGAAGAAACTCCCTTAAGGTCAGTAATCTCGGTTCGTTATCGACTAATGCCAACATATTCGCCCCAAAATTCGACTGGAGGGGCGTTTGTTTATAAAGATTGTTGAGGACGACGCGAGGATAGGCATCTCGTTTCAGTTCGATCACTACCCGGATGCCGTCGCGATCGCTTTCGTCCCGCACATCGGAAATACCGTCTATTTTGCGATCATTGACCAAATCGGCGATTTTTTCGATTAATGCCGCTTTATTGGTTTGATAGGGCAGTTCGGTGATGATAATAGCATCTCGATCGGGTCTTCCCCTTTGTTCGATAGTTTCAATGGTAGCGACTCCCCGCAGGGTAATGGAACCGCGGCCGGTGGTGTAAGCTTCCTGAATGCCGTCTCTACCAAGGATATGCCCCCCGGTGGGAAAGTCTGGCCCCGGGATATAACGCTGTAATTCCGTATCGGTGAGATCGGGGTTATGGATGAGGGCAACGGTTCCATCGATAATCTCGGCCAGGTTGTGGGGGGGGATATTGGTGGCCATACCGACGGCGATGCCCGATGAGCCATTAATTAGCAGTTGCGGGACTCTAGAGGGCAAAACCACGGGTTCCTGTTGGGAACCATCGAAGTTATCGGCGAAATCGACGGTTTCTGACTCGATATCCTGTAGTAGGGCGTTGGTGGCCAGGGTGTGCAGACGACACTCGGTATAACGCATGGCTGCCGGGGGATCGTTATCGATCGATCCGAAGTTACCATGACCGTTAATCAGGGGATCGCGCATGGAGAAATCCTGGGCCATGCGGACGAGAGCATCGTAAACAGCAGTATCCCCGTGGGGATGGTATTTTCCTAATACTTCCCCGACGACTCTAGCGCATTTCCGGAAGGGGCGATCGGGGGTTAATCCTAGTTCGTACATCGCATAAAGAATGCGCCGGTGTACGGGTTTCAGTCCGTCCCTAGCGTCGGGCAAGGCGCGCCCAACGATGACGCTCATGGCGTATTCTAGATAGGAACGGGACATTTCATTGCTTAAGTCTGTGGGGACGATATGATCCTGGGCGGCGGTCATAGGGGGGTTAACTCCAATAACAAGGCAAAAAAAGCGTTTTTGTGAGTAAATTCGCTAAAAATCGGGTTTTTACCCTTTTGATGTGCAGAATATGCCCATTTGTAGGACTATTTTACCATAAAATCTCTCTTTTTTGGGGTTTAGAACAGTGCCAAGTCAGTAGTGATCGCAGATACCTTGGCTGGGATGGACGGGTTAATGGTTTGCTATCCTCTTGACAGAGATGGCAGAAAGTCGCGCAGCTCTTTAAACCCACATTCCGCACCCTAAGTAGACCTCTTGCATAAATCCGAAAACAAACGATAGAAACAATAATGGGAGGGACTTTCAGTTAATTATTTATTAGTAGTTGATAATCTTCAAAAATGTTGCTGTACAAGGATCGACTTAAGACTTTTGCAAGAGGTCTA
>NZ_JADBUE010000270.1:0-4158 GCF_020245805.1 Microcystis sp. M179S2
TCAAAATCTTGCACCTGTTTCGCTCGTAAAGCCCCAAAACCCTTACTTTGCCTACATTTCACATTTATTCAGCCAGCCCTAGGGCTGGCTGAATAAATCTAAAAACATTGTTCGATAATACTTTGAGACCTTTTTGAAATCCAAAAGTACCAGCCATTGGAGTGAGCGGGGGGAAAATTCCTGGACTTTTTCCCTGAAAATTAGGTAATTGACCACCTGAAAATGGGTAAAACCCTACACCCTACACCCAGCCCCCCCGATGTCGGGGGGGTTGGGGGGGCCACACCCTGCCCCCACCGAAAAACTTTTTGCCGCAAACCCTATTTACTGGACTCTGGAAATATTACCTGCTTTAATCCAACCTTCGCGACCATCGGACAGACGCACGCGCTGCCATTGGCCATCGCTGCTGGTTCCCACCACACTGACTTTAGTATTGTAATCGAGACCACCGAGACGAGTCGATTCACTGGTAGGTTGAGAGCGCAGACTTAAACCGCTTTGCCATGTCACCCGCGCTTGATAACCCTCGGATGTGGTTTCTTTTTTTCTTGCTTCGGGACTGGGTTTCGGGGCAGCCTTTGGTGCTGGTGCAGCTGTGGGAGACTCTTTCACCTCAGCTTGGGGTTGTTCTTGGACCGGAGTAGTAGGGATGGGAGAAGGTTTGACGGCGGCTTTTTCCTCCTTAGTTTCCTCTTTTTTCTCCTCGGTAAAGACGGGTTTAGGAGGATTAGAATTCATACCGGAGAGAAGCATATAGGCGACAGCAGTAGCCCCACCGACCAAAATCGCCACTCCCATGACAAAACCGAGCATAAATTGCAATAAACCAGATAAACGCTTCATATTGGTGCTAAATTAACTGTTAGGATTAACATTAAAACGATCATCGCGAGAGGCTAAACGAGCTTTACCGGACTTAGCCCAATCCTGTAGAAATTGAATCTGTTCTTGGGCAGTCCGAGCTAGGGGGATAATCTGACTAGCGGCCTCAAGCACATCATCGGTGCTAAAGTCGCGATTTTGACTAAAACCGATGTGCATCGCTTCCACGATGGTTTGTTCGATTTCTGCCCCCGAAAAATCGGGAGTTTCGTAGGCTAGTCGCTTTATATCATAACTTTTTAGATTATGGGGCCGGACTTTCCCTAAATGAACGCTAAAAATCTCCTCGCGGGACTTTTGGCTAGGTAGTCCGACAAAAAATATCTCATCGAAGCGTCCTTTTCGCAACATTTCCGGGGGCAGAGATTGGATGTTATTAGCTGTAGCGACGACAAAAACCGGCGATTGTTTCTCGGCTAACCAAGTGATAAACGTCCCGAAAACCCGCCCGGTGGTTCCCCCGTCGCCTTTTCCCTCCGCTCCGGCGAAAGCTTTATCGATTTCGTCTATCCACAGCACACAGGGAGCCAAAGCTTCGGCGAGATTAATCATCTGACGGGTACGCGATTCCGATTCTCCCACCAATCCGCCAAATAAACGCCCCACGTCTAGACGCAGCAGCGGTAAGTGCCAATGATGGGAAATAGCTTTCGCTGTCAGGGATTTACCCGTCCCTTGAATTCCCACCAAGAGTAAACCCCGGGGATTGGGTAAACCGTAGGCGCGGGCGCGTTCACTAAAGGCCCCACCGCGACGAATCAGCCAATCTTTGAGATTATCTAGGCCGCCGATGTCAGAAATCTGCTCTGTGGCGGGATAAAAGTCCAATATCTGGGTTTGACGAATCGATTGGCGTTTTTCTGCCAAAATTAATTCCACGTCCTCTGGCTCAATTTTGCCGTGACTGGCTAAACATTTGGCTAAAACCCGACGAATTCTCTCTAGGGATAATCCTTGGGCAGAAAGCACTAATTCATCGAGGAGTGGTTCTTTGACGGGTTGTCCGGTGGCAGCGATTAATCGCTGAATTTCCTGTTTAATTTCTTCGCCACTGGGGAGGGGAAAATCGACGACGGTGATTACTTCGGTTAGATCCGAGGGGATAGACAGTTCGGGAGCGACGATAATTAGGTTTTTGGGCTGAGATTTCAGAGAACGGGCCAGATTTCGCAATTTTCTGGCGATGGAAATATCTTCTAAAAAGCGCTGGAAATCGCGTAAAATTATGATCGCGGCGATGTTAGTCGGCAGCTTTTCGACGAATTCAAGAGCTTGCAGGGGATTACGCCGAGCCAAGTTCTCATTATTGGGATTATCTTGATAACCATCCACAAAATCCCAGACATAGACAGCACGGTTATGGCTCTGTTTGGCAATATCGGCGATCGCTTTTTCGAGACGTTCCTCTTCTAAGGTGGTAACATAGATGAGAGGATAGCGCGCCCGCAGCAGTAATTCAAATTCTTCACCAAAGCTCATAGCTATTCGTCTATAGTTTTTGCTATTTAGGGCTTGCTGAATAAATCTAAAAACCTTGCTGGATAAGACTTTTAGACTTTTTGTCAATCCAAAAGTACCGGACCTGGGAGTGAGCGGGGGGAAAATTCAGGTACTTTTTCCCTGAAAATTAGGTAATTGACCAGATGAAAATCGGTAAAACCCTACACCCCACACCCCACACCCGTTCGGACTTCGGCGTGAGACTTCGGACGTTCGGCGAGCTCAGTCGAGCCGCGTGAGCTCAGTCGAACGCTCGGTCGAACGCTGAGCTCACGGCCGAAGCCCACACCCTGCCCCCACGAAAAACTTTTTCAGCAAACCCTATTTATATCGTCATCACAAAATATAGCAGTTAGCCGTCTCTTGGATATTTTAGTACAAATGCTCGAAGTTTCTCTCCGGATATCCCTGTTCTGGTGTAGTCTTAACAAGTAGTTTACTGCATTCCTCCTCAAGATGAAGTGTAACCTAATTTTGATATCTACGACGAGAGACCGACTCCTCAAAACAAAAACTTTCTACCTCACTATTAGGATAACTGCTATGTATGAATAATGTTATTGACCATGATCGTTTATTTAAGGAATTAATTGCGACTTTTTTTGTTGAATTTATTCAGTTGTTTTTTCCTGAGATTATTAATTATTTAGAACCTAATCAGATCACATTTTTAGACAAAGAAGTCTTTACCGATGTCACGGAAGGAGAAAAGTATGAAAGTGATTTAGTCGCCCAAGTGCAATTTCGAGGACAATCATCATTTTTCTTAATTCATCTAGAAGCACAGTCTAGCTCTCAACCGGAATTTAATCGGCGAATGTTTACTTATTTCGCTCGTCTGCATCAAAAATTTGCCTTACCAGTTTATCCGATTGTCATATTCTCCTATGATCGTCCGCAAAAAGAAGCAATTCGTCAATACAAAATTGAGTTTCCTGACCTAAAAGTGTTAGAATTTAACTATCAAGTTGTCCAGTTAAATCGCTTGCATTGGCGAGATTTTCTCAATCAAGCTAATCCCGTCGCCGCCGCTTTGATGGCCAAGATGAAAATTGCCCCTCGGGATAGAGCAAAAGTTAAGGCACAATGTCTAAGATTATTGGTAACATTAAGATTAGATGCTGCTAGAATGCAATTGATTTCAGGCTTTGTCGATACCTATCTCAATCTCAACTCGTCCGAGGAGATAGAATTTCAACAGGAGATTAGCACATTTATTCAACCCGAACAGGAGGGAGTTATGCAGATTACCACCAGTTGGATGCGCCGCGGTTTAGAACAGGGTTTAGAACAGGGTTTAGAACAGGGTTTAGAACAGGGTTTAGAACAGGGTTTAGCAAGAGAAAGAAATCTAATTGTTCGTCTGATTAAACGTAAGTTAGGAGCTATTGATGTGGATATAGAGAGTCGGATTATGACCTTGAATATTGATGATCTGGAACGAGTGGGGGAAGCTTTATTGGATTTTTCGACAGGGGAGGATTTAACTAATTGGTTAAATGCTTTAGACGCTTAGTATTTTTCTCTTAAACTTCACAGAAGGCTAGGTATGTTTATGAGTATAACTTTTGAAAATGCTATCCGACAAACTCAAGATTTACTAAGTCAAATTGAGTTTTTAGATACCGATACAATCACTCAGAAACTTACTGATGTCGCTCGGTATAGAGCAAAAGTTATAGAATTTCAACAGGAGATTAGCACATTTATTCAACCCGAACAGGAGGGAGTTATGCAGATTACCACCAGTTGGATGCGCTGCGGTTTAGAACA
>NZ_JADBUE010000271.1:0-21249 GCF_020245805.1 Microcystis sp. M179S2
TAGCTCTCTTATGGGGTAAGCCTTCAAGCGATCGCTAACTAACAGAAACCCGAAATTTGAGTTTTTATTAGAAAAAAAGTTAGCGATCACTTGTCAACCAAGGGTTTCAGAATCTGGATTCGGTCAGGGATTTCCGAAAGTTCCAGAAGAGCGATAACACATCTTGCTAATCCTTTTGCCGCTCTCAACCCTAGCTAAGTAATTATGCCAGTTAAGAAAGCGGCACGCTTAACCTTTCCCTAACCCATAAATTGCTATATATTTTAATTGTGTGAGGAGTGAGAAGAAAGCAAAGTCCTTGGGGTCGAAACACGGCAAGACTCCCGAGGGCTTTTCCATGTCTAGGGAACAGTTGTCAGTCATGAACCAGCCTCAAGAGCGAGAACCTTTTGCCAGTTTAGTTTTATATCATCTCTTTAAATGGTCGATCGTTAGCCCAACCCTACACGGCTATTTTCGCGGTCGCGTTTACGGAGTGGAAAATGTCCCCCGGCGTCATCCTCTGATTATCGTCTGCAATCACGCCAGTTACTTCGATCCACCCCTATTATCCTGTGCCGTGCGTCGTCCCGTAGCTTATATGGCTAAAGAAGAATTATTTACCATCCCGATTTTAAAACAGGCGATCGCTCTTTATGGGGCCTATCCCGTCAAACGCGGCAGTGGTGATCGGGGGGCAATTCGGGCGGCGATGGGAGCATTAGCGGCGGGCTGGGCAGTGGGAGTGTTTCTGGAGGGAACGCGCACCGAGGACGGATTGATCCATCAACCAAAACTAGGCGCGGCGATGATTGCCGCTAAAGCGGGAGTTCCTCTGTTACCCGTCAGTTTGTGGGGGACAGAAAAGATTTTTCAAAAAGGTTCTTCTTTTCCCCATAGTATCCCCTTAACTATTCGCATCGGGCAAGTGCTGCCGCCACCGATTTCTAACAAAAGAGAAGCTTTACAGGCAGTTACCGAGCGCTGTGCCGAAATTATTAACGGATTACACGCCCTCGGACGCTAAATCGACCTTTTAAACAGGATTTAGTCAGCTAAGACGCATTTTAACCGCCTATCCTTAGATTAGCTAAATCTCTCCCCCCCTTGTCCTAGGGCTGTTTCATTCTCCCATCAGAATATCAAAAGTAAAAGCGATCACTGTCTTTGTAAAATGAGAAGTGACCGGCAACTTTTAAATATATGTTGAGCTTGATAGAAAAACTAAAACAAGTCAAGGACTTTCGGAAAGATAAAGGAAAAAGACCCCCTTTTTAGCGCGACGGGAGCGTCAATAGATTTCTTTCCCCTACACTTTGAAGTGGGGAATGTGGGTTAAAATTGGCATAACTCGACCATCGCCTCGACCATGTTCTTTTTTGTCCTCGGCTTCAATCTAGGCTTAACTTTATTTAATTGCTTTCTAGTCTGGAAATTGTGGCAATTGCGGCGGATTTTAGGGCGAGTGACCAAAATTTTAAACCGGGTGGAACGACGTTTACACCACATTTTTTACCCCGCCCCCGAATATATTGTCATCGCTGGGGCGAAAACCTATTATCTCAGACAAAACTATCAACGTCTCTGCGGACAGATACAGATACTGCAATCCCTATTCTTGACCTTCTCCCTGATTATCCGTTACTGGCAGCGTCAACCCCGTCAACGCCGTCGCCTGTGGTCGCTACAATTGAGCAAAATCTCTAGCAATCAAGCAGCTGACAGCGAGCGCCAGCCAAAGTAATACACAAGTACGAGTTAAATTCAAAGCCTGTTCGACGGTTTTGACGGTAATCGGGTTGAGGTTATCGCCCAATAAAGGTTTTTCCACAATCTGGCCTCGATATTGATTTTTACCCCCCAATTGCACCCCCAAAATCGCCCCATAGACGCATTCACTCCAACCAGAATTAGGACTAGGATCCCGACGGGCATCGCGCCAACAAATGCTTAAAACCCGCCCCGGCCGGCCCGAAATTAGGGCGAGAGTTAATACCGTCAAACGACAGGGTAGCCATGTCAAAACATCCTCGCTTTTGGCACTAAACCAACCCATATGGGTGTAGGGTGGCCGACGATAGCCAATCATCGAATCGAGGGTACTAGCGGCTTTATAAGCGCAAGCGAGGGGAACTGGCCCCACCCCCAGAAAAGCACCGAGAAGGGCATAAAAAAGCGGCGCGGTAACTCCATCCACACCATTTTCACTGACGGTTTCTAATAGGGCGCGGAGGATTTCTTCCCGGCCGAGATTATCTGTGTCGCGACCAACGTATAAACTTAGTTGGCAACGAGCTAAGGTGATATTTTCAGCTTGTAAAGGTGCGATGACTGTTTCGGCAGCCCTGCGTAAACTTCTACCGGCTAAACAACTAGCCAAGAGAATCACTTGTACTAGGCAACTCAACAGCAAATTGACCTGACCTAACCATTGGATTCCTAGCCAAGTTAAGACCCCGGCCAAGATAATTAAACCTAGTCCCAGAATTATGCCCGCTAAACGTTGGCGAATTTTTTCCCGCGTCCAATTAAGGATAACTTTTGTGGCAACGGCAATAATCGCCCCCATCACCTGCACTGGATGAATCCATCCCCAAGGATCGCCGACCAGATAATCTAAAACCGCCCCTAATACTAAAATGATCGCCGTTGCCGCTTCCTTCACAATTACTACCTTTTCCCATCGATATCCCGAATTTTCTCAATATTGTCTTCCCAGTTAGCCCCATCAAAGAACTGGAGCTGAAAATCGCCTAAGACATTGCCCTCCAAACAGCGCAGGTTTATATCTATAGCGTCAGGATGGGAGCGGGGACGATAGAAAGGATGAATACCACAAACACGACAAAAATAATGTTGGGCCCTGTGGGTATTAAATGTATAGGTACTTAAGAAATCTTCACCGCTTAGGAGGGTAAATTGTGCTGAAGGAACAATCAGATGCAGAAAGCCTTTTTTCTGACAAATCGAACAATTACAGTCTAGAGCCTGATCATGCTTGATCGCCACTTGAAAACGGATCGCTCCACAGTGACAACCCCCCCCATAAATCTTTGCTTGTGTTGTTGCTGTCATAACTTCTAAACTACTAAACAATAAAGCTGGTTTCCTCTCCCCTAGCGGCAATCCAGCTACGGGCATCGTAGTATAAATCGGCTAAGGTAATCTTCCCTAGGGCCTCTTTTAATTTCTCGTGTAGGTGTTTCCAGATAGTAAATGTCACCCAATCTTCTGCCTGTTCGTCCCTGGGATGATAGCCTGATAATGGCTCGATCGTCTCTCCCACTGCCTCCAGAATTTGCCCCAACGAGATCCGATTTGCCGGCCTGGCCAATTGATAACCCCCTTGCGCTCCCCGAAAGGAGCGAACTAACCCCGCTCGTCGCATTTCTATCAGCAATTTCTCTAGATAAGCAGCCGGGATATCTTGACGCAGGGCGATCGATTTTACCGAGACGGGAGTTCCTCTAGGTTGTAAACTAAGATCCAGCAAGGCTTTAACACTATAGTGACCCCTAGTTGTTAGCTTCATTATCCCTCATTTTTACCTCTTTATCTCTATCCTACCCCCTGCCCTCATTGATGACAGAAAGGCTAACCTCCCTTCCCTCAGCATCTCGATCAACATTGATAAATTCTGTTAAGATTTCGATCGAGAGATAGAGTGTAATCAATTACAATCAATTTCCTCAAGCAAGTGATAATTTTTAGTTTATACCGTGTAAGATGAGTGTAGAGATCAATCGTAACCCGATTGTTTCTGGTCAGGGGGAGCAATTCTCCTCGACTAGCCTTGATGACCCTAACCTTTACTTATCTGCCGCGAACTTAAATGAACAAAACTACTAATCCAGAACCCCTGACTGGCCTCGAACTAATTGAGAAAGTTAAACAGCTAGGCAACCTCAGCAAAGAGGAAAAAGCTCGGGAATGCGGCTACTATACCATGACAAAAAATGGTATTGAACGCGTTAATATGATGAAATTTCTCAATGCTTTAATCGATGCCGAGGGAATTGACTTAGATAGCAGTGCCAATGGTCATGGACGAGGTGGGCGCTCGGCCAGCTACCGGATCAGTGTCCAATCCAATAATAATCTCCTAATCGGTTCGGCCTACACCAAAAAAATGGGACTCAAACCGGGAGATGAATTTGAAATTACTTTGGGGAGAAAACATATTCATCTCAAGCAAGTTGGTGCCAGCGACGACGACGAATAGCAATAATTAAGGAGAGAGCCGTTTAACTCTCTCCTTGCCATTAGATAAGCTCTTGTCCATTGAAACTGGGTATTTTATCCTCAATCAGTCTTTAAGCATCTAGATCAAAGACTCCGTTCGATATGTCCGGTTAATTTTGTCCTATTAACCGCGTGTAATATACCTCTCCAGAAATCAGGCTAGAAGCCCGATCCATCAAGCTAAAATCTTCATTATTGGAGATGTCTAATGCAGCGACTAGAAAAATTGGCATCTCCTGGGGTGCTAATTAGGAATTCTCCGCTTCTTTGGAGACAATCCAGAAAGCGTGGATAATGCCGGGGACATAACCGATTAAAGTTAAGATGATGTTATTGACATCCTCACCGCCGTAAACGGACGGTGATTCCTCACCACGCCACCTTTTTAGGATGGTCGTTGAATGGGGTTGACGCTTCACAGGATGCTGCTACCTTAGCGGTAGTCTTACACTTTCTCCACGTCCGTTTTGAGTGTCCGAATGCCCTCCGGCCACTTTGAACAAGTCGAAAAAATCTCATGTTCAACCTTATTTCCTAGAAAGTTTTACTCGTTCAAGGCCGAATTTGAAGTCTTTTCTGAACGAAACCCCCTACTATCTGTGGTCAAGGTTCGGTTTTTAGCTTGGTTATCGCTTTTTGCATTGTAGCTTAAAGCCGTCCTAAAAGGACGGGGTTTTCAACCCAAATTTTCGATAACAAAGTCTAAACTCAGTCCCGTAGTCAAAAATACGGCTAAGGGCGGCAAAAAAAACGCACAAACTAGGCGAAGAAACATTGCTTGTACCTCAAAAAGACTTTAGTGAATCTTAATTCTATATTAAGCTTGCTCTCCTTAAAGTTGCCATAAAATGGGGGTAATTGCGAAAAAATTAAGGAAAAATTTATGATCGGCCTTCTTTTAAATATTCTTGCCACTGCCCTTAGTTTATTAGTGGTTGATATTATCTTCCCCGGTGTTAAAGTCGATAGCTTTATTGTGGCCATGGTTGCGGGGGCAGTTATCGGTTTAGTCAACGGACTGGTTAAACCGATTCTAGGGCTGCTTTCCCTACCGATTACTATTCTCACCCTCGGTGGCTTTATCCTTGTTCTCAATGGCTTTTGTTTCTGGTTAGCCTCGATCCTCGTCCCGGGATTCGCAGTTAAGGGTTTAGTGGCTTTTATCGGTGCGCCAATCGTCCTCTCTCTGGTCAACACCCCCTTAAATAAATACTTCGCCGAAAAAGGTTCCAGCGAAGTACCACAATAGTCAGTGACCAGTTATCAGTTATCAGTACCTTTACTATAACACCTTTGAGCCAAAAATCGGCTCTTCGGTAGATACTATACTGGAGACGGTTTGTGAATCTTACAAGTCTTATCCATCAAGAGTTTCAGAATCATAATCACCCCGTCTGCATAAGTCTGCATAATAAGTGCCGAAGAACCCAAAAATCATACCTTCGGGCAGAAAAAGGCCAAAAATAAATACTTCGCCGAAAAGGGTTTCAGCGAAGTACCACAATAGTCAGTGACCAGTTATCAGTTATCAGTGTCTTTAGTATAACACCCTTTTTCGATCAGTGCAAGACTTTTTTCAAATTTTAGGCCAAGAATTTTGGACCCAAACCGACTTTCGGCGCGTACACCGCCCGATCGCCCAATTCTGCTTCGATGCGTAACAAGCGATTATACTTAGCCACCCGTTCACTGCGACTGAGAGAACCAGTTTTAATCTGTCCGGCATTAGTAGCCACCGCCAGATCTGCGATCGTGGTGTCTTCCGTTTCTCCGGAACGATGACTGATGACAGAACGATAACCGTGACGGGTAGCCAGGGCGATCGTTTGTAGGGTTTCCGTCAAAGAACCGATCTGATTGAGTTTAATCAGGATCGAGTTAGCAATACCCAGATCGATCGCTTTTTGCAGACGGATGGGATTAGTCACCATCAAATCATCGCCCACCAACTGAATCCGCGCCCCCAGTTTATCGGTCAATAATTTCCAATTATCCCAATCTTCCTCGTGTAAACCGTCTTCAATAGAAACAATCGGATAGCGATCGACTAAACTGGCCAAAAAATCCACCATTTCGGCGGGAGAATGGGCCGAACCATCGTAGAGGTATTGACCATCCTTATAGAATTCACTGGCGGCCACATCCATAGCCAAAGCCACCTCCGACCCCGGTTTATAACCAGCACGTTCGATCGATTCAATCAAAATATCCAAAGCTTCCTGATTTGAAGCCAAATTAGGAGCATAACCGCCCTCATCGCCCACACCGGTCAGTAATTTGCGTTCGTGCAAGGCCTTACCCAAAGCGGCGAATACTTCCGCTCCCCAACGCAAACCCTCCTTAAAAGAATCGGCCCCGATGGGGAAGATCATAAACTCCTGAAAATCGACGTTATTATCAGCGTGAGAACCACCATTGATCACGTTCATCATCGGGACGGGTAGTACATTGGCCATCGGACCTGCGAGATAACGATAGAGAGGCAAGCCCAGATCCGCCGCCGCTGCTTTGGCCGTAGCCAGAGAGACGGCTAGGATAGCATTAGCCCCTAATTCTCGTTTATTGGCCGTGCCATCGCGATGGATCATAGCTAAATCGATACTAGCTTGGTCGAAAGCATTCATCCCCTCCAAAACCGGGACGATTTTTTCGTGGACATTGCGAACCGCTTTCAGGACACCCTTACCACCGTAACGCTGGGGATCATCATCGCGCAATTCGTGGGCTTCAAAACTACCCGTAGAAGCGCCACTGGGAACCTGGGCCAAACCCATCGCCCCCGATTCTAACAGCACTTCCGCTTCGATAGTGGGACGGCCGCGGGAATCTAGAATCTCCCTAGCTGCGATCGCTTCGATGGGAACTTCGATTTTATCTAACATAACTTATCGTCTCCAACTCAATTTACGGGGTAATTTCGGCTGATTACTAATTGCCTAAAGGGAAATCCACGTTGACAATCTGCTTTTGATCATCAAAAACGAGGATTAAAGTATCCGTCAGTTTTTCAAATTGAATCGTCACCAACACCAGAGCCACACCGTCTGTATCCGAACCTTTTCTGACCTGAGTTCCCACGATCCGACGCACGGGACCAGTACGCTTAAGTAAATTCTCCCAAGCGCCTTGTACTCTGGTAGGGAAAACCTCAGCTTTCAGGAAAGGGTGTAAAAAACCTCGGGCCAGGCCGTAGTCTTTGTTGACCAAGGACGTGACAAAAGCATCGCCAATCTCAGAAATACTACGAAATTCGGGAAAATCGGCGGCAATTACCTGACCAGACCGGTTAAAGGTAATTACCACATCTTCAGTGAGTTTCTCAAATTCAACGGTGACAATCACCAAATTGGCATTGATAGCATCGAGTAGCTTGCTTTTGACAATGCGCTTAAACGGTCCAGTATTGTCAGTGACTTGGCTTTCCCAGACCTTTTGCAGTTTTTCGGCAGTCCAGAGGGGTTTTAGTTGGGGTGACAAAGCTGCAATAACTTTGTCGTATTGTTTAGTTCCCAACCATTCTACTAACTGCCGAGCTTGCTTTTCTTCTCGGACGGGATCACCAATAGCGATCGCATTCGGCTCTAGGTTCGCCTGTACCGGTGAAGCGCTGAACGCGGTCCAAGGCAGGGAAAAACCAATTAAACACAAAGAGAGAATCGATACCCGTTTCGCTAATGAAAGCCGCATCATTTCAGCTATTGCTCCGCAAATAAATAACGTTTTTCCACTTGACGATTGAATTGATGCCATTGTTCATTAGTTAAAGCATTCAACATCGGTCGATCGAGCAATATCTCTCCTCTTGTTATACTGGTTTAACGATTAAGACTACCGCGGAACGCGCTTGCACCCGATAGGTTTCCGATTCAATAGCGGCTGCGGCATCTAAATCACAGGCTGCCTCGGACAATTGCCAAGCAGTATCGATGACGCGATGCCATTTTTCCCCTTGTCCCAAGGGGGGTAACTGGAAGTTGAGAGATTCCCAGTAAGCGTTCAGCATAATGTGTAAATACTCGTTCGCCTTGGGATGACGCAGGGAAAAAGCTAAACTGTGGGAATCTTCCGACCAATCGGGTTTACTCAACTGTACGCCATGCCAACTGAGATGGGGTTCAAGACTGGTATAGGTGACTTCTAGCAATTTTTCTTGACGGAAAAGAGCTAATTTTTGATTAAAATCGATCAATCTCCTTACGAAACACCAAAGATCGAACTCTTGCTCTACCGCACTCCAATCGAACCAACTTAACTGGTTATCCTGACAATAGGCGTTATTGTTGCCCTTTTGGGTGCGTCGCACTTCGTCCCCCATCAACAGCATAGGTGTTCCTTGGGAAATAAACAGGATCGTTAAGAGATTTTTTATTTGTTGCAGTCGCAGGGTTTTAATCCTCTCGTTATTGGTTTCCCCTTCTACCCCACAATTCCAGCTAAAATTATCGTTGCAACCGTCCCGATTCTCCTCGCCGTTAGCCTCGTTGTGTTTCTCGTCGTAGGACACTAGATCGTTAAGGGTAAAGCCGTCGTGACAGGTAACAAAATTTATACTTCTATTGACATCGGTATCGGGTCTGTGGTATATGTCGGGGCTTCCTAAAATCCGCGCCGCTAATTTGCTGACTATGCCGGTATCTCCCCGGACAAAAGCGCGCACATCATCGCGAAAAGGACCATTCCACTCGGAAAACCAATCGGCAAATTCGACAAATTGACCGACACTATACAATCCTGCCGCATCCCAAGCTTCGGCGATTAATTTTGTGCCGGCTAAGACCGGATCCGATTCGATCGCCCAGATCATGTTATAACCTTTTTGCAGAATCGGTTCCCCGTCCACATTGCGCGATAATACGGCCGCCAGGTCAAAGCGAAAACCATCGACGTGCATTTCCGACACCCAATAGCGCAAACAATCGAGAATCATTTTGCCAACAATGGGATGACTGCCCTTGAGGGTGTTACCACAGCCGGTATAGTTGCTATAGAGGCTTTTATCTTCAGCATCGAGGATGTAGTAGGTGCGATTATCGATACCTTTCAAGGAAAGAGTCGGCCCGGTTTCGTCCCCCTCGGCGGTATGATTGAAAACCACATCGAGAATCACTTCGATCCCCGCTTTGTGTAAAGCTTTCACCAGATCGCGAAATTCATTCAAAGGACCCAGGGGTGAGCGATCGCTACTGTAACCAGCATGGGGCGCAAAAAAGCCGATCGTGCTATAACCCCAATAGTTAGTTAACCCCGGCATAGCGGCAGCGGGATCAAAGTAATGAATCGGTAACAATTCCACGGCAGTAATGCCTAGGTTGGTCAAATAGGGTATTTTTTCGATTAATCCCGCAAAAGTACCTCTTTTTTCCTCGCTAACGCCAGAATTCGGGTTACGAGTAAAACCACCGACGTGCATTTCGTAGATCAAACTGGCAGAGTAGGGAGTGCGTAGCGGTGCGTCATCTTCCCAATCGTAGCAGCCCGGATCCACTACCAGACCCCGCAAAGCTCGATGACAATTATCGCCTTTTTCGCTGGCAGCTTGTCGATCATAAATTTCCGCACCGACAATCGCTTTCGCATAGGGATCGAGAACTACTTTATCAGGATCGAAGCGATGACCCTGGGCCGGATTATCCGGACCATAGACTCGATAAGCATACACTTGACCGACTCCAATGCCGTGAACCAAAATATGCCAATAGAAAAAGGTGCGGTTTGTTTGCGGGGTGAGGAGAATAGTCCGGCTAGGTACGGGAGAATTAGTATCATCAAATAATAATAATTCTATGGCAGTGGCATACTTAGAAAATAGTGAGAAGTTGACACCATCGGCCAAGACAGTCGCACCGACGGGATGGCTTTTACCGTGATCGGTTTTTAAGGTCATTGTCAAGAGATAAGAAGTGATTAGGAGTAGTATAAGATTATTCGGCGTTGCTGAATCAAGGGATGAATGCCAACTGTGTGTCCTATCCAAAAGTTAGTTGGGGTCTAGGTTTTAAAAATCTCACAAAATAAGATTCAGAACTCACATCAGTAAAGCCAGATTTTCATGGAGATGGCGTGATTAATTTCTAAGACCTTGCCCTATTCAATAAAGCTCTCAATTTTCCGAGCAATCAAGAAAACAATTAGAGGAGTTGTAAATGGCCTTTCCCGAAGATTTTAGGCTTGATTAAGCCAATTGATTAAGTCAGCTTGACTGTCAAAGTCTAGCAATGCTTCTCCTAAGTCTTCTAATTTTTCTACTGAGAGTTTTTGGATAGTTTCGGTGATATGCGGGGGCAATTCACCAAAACGTCGTTTAAGTAAGCGTAGCACTAACTTGGATGCTTCTTTTTGAAGTCCGATAGCTTCTCCTTGTTGAATCCCTTCGATTCTACCCTTTTGAATCGCTGCTTCTCTATCTTGTTCATATAAAGGGGCTAAACGCATAATAAATTTCCTCTCCTCTTGGGTTCTTTTTGGTAAGGCTTGCAAGTTCCTACTCAAATTGTATAATAATTTTAAGGAAGCTGATTTGAAAGGATGATGAGGAGACAAGGCCTCTAATTCATCAATCGCTCTGGTTCTAGTTCCTCCTCTGCCTAATAATCTTAACCAAAGGGTTTCAGGGGTTTCAGGTAATTGATGCAGGACAATAATGGCTGTGGTTAATGCTGGGGGTAAAAAGTAAATTCCTTCTCCCCAATCTGGATGATTGAGAGCGGAAAAAGCAGTTATAATCCTCTGACTGGCCGTAGGAGTTAGTATCCATAGTCTAGGGATATTTTCTGCTAATAAGGGTTGTTGATGACGGTGAGCTTCTCTTTGTAATTGTTCCCGCACAGTCAACAGTTTAGATAAACAAGCGAGAATTCCCTCAATCGTGACAGGATTGCGATGGGGTTCCAATAAACAAGGGGTTTGAACTAATCGACCCAATAAACCTAATTCGGGCGGCATTTCTGGGGAATTCGGTCGAAAATACACATCGATTTCTTGAGTTTTTGCCGTCACATCAAGGCTGGTTTTCACGTCACCGGAAGAAGAGAGAAAGGTTTCGAGGTAGTCTTTCACTAAATTTATCCCAAAGAAAGCGAGTCAAGGCTGAAGTGATTCAATCAATGATGATGGTTATTTTATCATCTTCAAAGCCTATTTATTAGGTCAGCCAATTAATTAAGTCAGCTTGAGTCTCAAAGTCTAGTAATGCTTCTCCTAAGTCTTCTAATTGTTCAACGGCTAGTTTTTGGATAGTTTCAGTGATATGCGGGGGCAGTTCACCAAAACGTCGGTTAAGTAAGCGTAGCACTAGGTTGGCTTCTCCTTTTTGAAGTCCGATAGCTTCTCCTTGTTGAATAGCTTTTTCTCTATCTTGTTCGTATAAAGGGGCTAAACGCATAATAAATTTCCTCTCCTCTTGGGTTCTTTTTGGTAAGGCTTGCAAGTTCCTACTCAAATTGTATAATAACTTTAAGGAAGCTGATTTGAAAGGATGATTAGAAGATAATGCCTCTAATTCATCAATCGCTCTGCTTCTGGTTCCTCCTCTACCTAATAATCTTAACCAAAGGGTTTCAGGGGTTTCAGGTAATTGATGTAGGACAATAAGGGATGTGGTTAATGCTGGAGGTAAAAAATAAATTCCTTCTCCCCAATCTGGGTTATTGAGAGCGGAAAAAGCAGTTATAATTCTTTGACTGGCCGTAGGAGTTAGTATCCATAGTCTAGGAATATTTTCTGCTAATAAGGGTTGTTGATGACGGTGAGCTTCTCTTTGTAATTGTTCCCGCACAGTCAACAGTTTAGATAAACAAGCGAGAATTCCCTCAATCGTGACAGGATTGCGATAGGGTTCCAATAGACAAGGGGTTTGAGCTAATTTGCCCAATAGGCCTAATTCGGGCGGTATTTCTGGGGAAGTCGGTCGAAAATACACATCGATTTCTTGAGTTTCTGCCGTCACATCAAGGCTAGTTTTCACGTCACCGGAAGAAGCGAGAAAAGTTTCGAGGTAATCTTTACTAAATTTGTCCCAAAGAAAGCGAGTCAAGGCTGAAGTGATTCAATCGATGATCAGGGTTATTTTATCATTTTAAAAGCCTGATTGGAAAAATTAGCAGCATTGCAGCTTTAGTTACAGATTTTTCCTAGTTTTTGCGCTATAACTGAAAGGTTAATCAGCAAAAAACGCGCTCGACGAATGAAACCGCAAATCATCGTCTGTGGATTAGGTCGCACGGGTTATAAAATCTTTTGTTTACTCAAACAACAATCTGCGGCAGTAGTAGCGATTAGCGATCGCCAAATGGTCTGCGAATACCAGTCTGATATTATTATCGGCGATCCCTGCTCTCCTAAAACTCTCCTGCAAGCTGGTCTCCCGGATGCAGAAACCCTAGTTTTGGCCATCGATAACGACGCACTCAATCTGGAAATTCTCACCCGCGCAAGGATAATTAACCCGAAAATTCGGATAGTTAACCGACTATTTAACGAAACTTTAGGAGAAAGACTCGATCAAACCCTCCCTGCTCACGTTAGCATGAGCGTTGCTTCCCTAGCGGCTCCGATCTTTTCCTTTGCTGCCCTTGGTAATAAAGCTATCGGTCAATTACAGCTATTCGATCGCCTTTGGCCAATTCAAGAGATAATTATCGAGGAAAATCATCCTTGGTGGGGATTACCCCTCTACGAACTTTGGGACGATCCGGCCCGGATGTTAATCTATTATCTCCCCGCTCACGACGAAATCGATCTGGTTTCCGCAGTTCTTTTAGGCAAAAAACTCCAAACTGGCGATCATCTGATTATCGGCAATAAACCGACAATTAAGGCAAAACAGCGTTTTAAACTGCAAAAGTGGCTGAGAAATCTGCTCAATCTCCGTCCCTATCAGCACTATGTCCAACCGGTAATTATTGTCACCCTTTCCCTCCTGGGGATGATTTCCCTTGCTACCATTACCTATCTCAGCGTTAATCAAAAAATTTCCCTTGTCGATTCCCTTTATTTTTCCGTCGGGATGATTACCGGCGCCGGAGGTAACGAAAAAGTGGCCGAATCTACCCCCGATAGTATCAAAATTTTTACCGTGGTCATGATGATTGTCGGTGCGGGGGTTATCGGTATCTGTTATGCTCTCCTCAACGATTTTATTCTCGGTAGTCGCTTTAAGCAGTTTTGGGATGCTACCCGCATTCCCGTCCGCAATCATCACATTATCTGTGGTTTAGGAGGTATCGGCACCCGGATCGTGCGACAATTGCACGACCAAGGCTGTGAAGTGGTGGTGATCGAATCGGACCCCAATAATCGATTTTTGCATTCCGTGCGCTCCTGGGGAATCCCCGTTATCATCGAGGATGCGCGTCTAGTGGCTACCCTAGAAACCGCTAATATTAACAACGCCGAATCTTTGATCGTGGTTACTTACGAGGATATGATTAATGTGGAGATTGCCCTCACTGCTAAAGCGATCGCTCCTAAAATTAATCTAGTTTTACGCTGCTCTCAGGAACAATTCGGGCGATCGATTCAAGAGGTTTTTGATTTTGATACGGTATTATGTCCCCGGGATCTGGCTACCTATTCCTTCGCCGCGGCCGCTTTGGGCGGTAGAATTCTCGGTAATGGCATGACCGATGATCTCCTCTGGGTTGCTTTAGCCACATTAATCACACCTAATCATCCTTTTATGGGGCAAATTGTCAAGGAAGCGGCGATGAATGCCGATTTTGTGCCACTTTACCTAGAAAAACAGGGTCAAACTATCCACGGTTGGCAATTACTGGAAATCACTCTCGATCAAGGTGATATTCTTTATCTAACTATGCCGGCTATGCGTTTACAACAGGTTTGGCAAAATACTTCCCTAACTATTCCCCAATCTTTCCCCGATTTAAAATGATTTCTGGTCTTAATTATCTGAGCAAAGCTAGTTATCGCTGTATCTTGAGTTTAGGCAGTGCCGGCAGTATTTTAAGTCTCGCTAGTGCCAGCAGCATTTTAAGTCTGGTTAGTATCGGCAGTATGCTCAGTATTGGCAGTGTCGGCAGTATTCTTAGTATTGGCAGTGTCGGCAGTATTCTCAGTGTCGGCAGTGTCGGCAGTATATTTGGCATCTTTCAATATCATTCTCTGCCTAACCATCCTGAGTAGGTCTAATGAACTACTCCTCACCGCTTCTTTGTCGATGGCGGTTTTTTGAGTTTAAACTGTGGGGCGATCGCTTTTTATTCAATCAGAATAGAAAGGTTATTAATCGGATTAAGGGATTTATGAGGCTGCGGCAAAACTAACGCGACGATAAATTTCTAGCAAGGGAAGTTCAACGTTTAAACTCTCCAGAGGGATTATTTGACTAAGTTGATCGTAGGTTTGTAGTTGCCAGCGATCGCTCTGTGCGAGTCTAAAATATTGCTCAATGTAGGGTTCAGTTTGGCTAACGAGCAGATATTCACAAAAACTTGGCAGGGAACGATATTTTCTAAATTTATCACCTCGATCATATGCTTCCGTGGCGGGGGAAAGCACCTCTACAATAAATAAAGGATTAAGAATTTCGTCTTTGCGATCGCCGTTAAATTCCGGTTCATGGTTAACAACCATGAGATCGGTATAGGTTCCACAATGATATTCAGGAATCCACACCCGCAGATCGCTGTTATAGAGACGAAAATCCCTATCTCTCAATAAAAATCCCAAAAAAACCGAGATATTGATCGCGATTGCGCTGTGGGTTGCGGTTCCTCCAGGCATAAGAATCATTTCTCCATGGCAATATTCATAACGTTCCTGAGAAGTTTCAGCGATCGCCCGATATGCTTCCAAAGTGACAGGGGTTTTGGTGACTGTCGCAATAGTTGGTTTTTCTTGAGCGATAATCATCTTTGTCTTTCTCCGATATTCTATTAATTAATTTTATGGTTATTTTTTAGGGATTGTGGGGAAGCGATCGCTTTTTATCAAAATAGAATTAGAACGGCGATCGCAGTTTTTCTGAGGTGAGAGAGAAAAATTTTTTAAGAGCGAACTATCGTTAATTTGATTGTATGTATTATAATTGAGTCGTTAAATTTAACCAAAATACTATACTGTCCTCATCGAGGTTATTGTTGATGAAATCAGAGTATGATCTCGCTAATATGAAAAGTCGTCCTAATCCTTTTGCTCAACAACTCAAGCGGCAGGTCACTTTACCTTTAAGGATTGATGTCATTGATTTCTTTGAAAAAAAAGCAAAAGAAAAAGGAATTTCTTATCAGGAATTAATTGATTTATATCTTCAGGATTGTGTGACAAACGACCGAGAACTCACTTTTTAGCGATCGCTTTTTATGAAAACAAAATAGAAAAAGCGATCGTCTTGTGATCATCAGTTAATAAAACAATTAATGAAACAATAAAGTTCGGGGTCAGGTATTCAGGTTTGCTAATTGTTCCTGAATATTAGCTTGAGTAGAGAGTTTTTCGGATTTTTCCCATAGATCCTTGAAGATACTTTTATCTGTCTTGACAACTCTTGTTTGATAGGAAATATAACCTGATTCTGTTTGACCATTCATAGTTCTTCTCGCTGTAAAAGAATTTCTGGGAACAGATAAGTTTTCGCTAATCAATAGGTTGGTATCATCCCAACGATAGCCTTCAACATCTTTGGCTTTTTCCTGACAAATACAAGCAACTTCTATGCCAGAGTTAAGTTGTTCCTGAATCACCTGTAAATGCTTTGGAGTCGGAACTTCAGGAAGAATAAAGACTCGTTGAATAGAAATCCCTCTTTTGATTAGTTCTTGGTTAACTTCCCAGAATTTTTGACCGGGAGGATTATCCCACCAGATGGAATCTGTCATGGAGTGAACAGCCAAGATTCGAGATTGACTTTTAGGATCAATGTGTTTGAGTAGTTGAGCAACCTTTTCTAAACGGGATTCGCCAATAATTTCAATGTTAATTTCAGGCATAATTGTGTTAGTCAAAATTGTGCCATCAAGGAGGGTTAGATTATTTTCATCTAATTTAACATCGGTCAAGTTAGCTCCCGTTAGATTAGCTTTGCTCAAATTGGCTCTTGTTAAATCAGCTTTGCTCAAATTGGCATGACTTAAATCGGCTCCTGTTAAATCAGCATTAGTTAAATTAACCCCCGAAAGATTAGCCTGACTGAAGTTACATCCCATCAATTTTGCATCGGAAAGATTGCCTAGGGTATCCATTAAATCGACTTGGCTGAAATTCAGTCCCCGAAAATCTCGTTCGCCAATTTTGTGCAAATATGTCAATTCTTTTGTGCTATGAATATCGGGGTGATATTCCTTGGGTGCATAAACGGCAATCATCGCTTTGACGTAGGCGAAAAAATAAGCCTTGAGAATATTTTCATGGGTGTGGATGGTAATCACTTTTTTACCATCATACTCGACCACCACCTTGACAGTTACGTCTCCTTGTTGACCTTCTTTTAAGTTGGCCAAATAGACAGATTTAAGGTGATGTTTAATTTCAACTAAATGAGCTAGAGCCTCATTAAAAGCAGTAAAAAGTGCATCTACTGAACCTTTTTTAAAGGCCGATTCAGTGTAACGCTCTTGGTTTTTTGTATTACATAGGATAACTGTCGCAGCAGTTAAATTGTTGTTAGCACAAAGAATTTCAAAGTTCTCAATTTTCCAGCCTTGAAAAAGCAAAAGATTATCTTCAAAGAATAAGTTGTGTTGAGGCTCGTTTTCTAAAAGCTGATTGAGTTTTACTTTCTCATGTTCCATGGCAGCTTTACCGAGATTTTTGAGAGTTCTTTCGATAGAAGCTGGCGAGGTATCTTCCCCTAAAGACTGTAAGAATAGGGAAGGGGAACCCACAAAAGGATATCCACTGGCAATGAATTCTCGATCTCTGATGGTGATAATACCTGCTACGCTATACTTTCTGGCAATCTCAACTTGAATTGCCGTTTTTAAGTTAACGTTAGGATATTTTTCTAGGTCAATTTCTTTCAAGTCAACTTGACCGACGTTAATCTTACTCAGAAGTTCAATGATCGAACGATTGGCATATTCTTGAGATTTAAGATTTTTGATATTATGCCAAATTTTGATTAATCCTATTTCGCCAATGTAAGGATTAATTTTCCCCTCTAAAACAAGTCCCATAACCCTAGTAGCTTCCCTGTTAAGAGTCGTCTGATTTCGTAATAAAAACTCTTCGATTAGATCAGCATCAATTAAGACTTTCGGAGCTTGAGAAGTATTTTCTTGGGATTGAAATATTGCTAGATTTTTGAGAAAAAAGTCAATATCTACATCAGAGTGAGCAGCAATTTTGTACGAAATTTTATGCAAACTAAGCTTAATTTCGTATTTAAAAAAATCGTCAGAATCTACATAATTGCCCAAATTTAAAAGCGTTTTTATTACTTGAAGCTCAGAGATTTGAGTTGCTTGAGATTCAGGATAGTATTGTCCTATTTTTCTGATAATCCCCGCCCGGCGATCTCTATCCTGTTCATTTTTTAGTTGAGCTAACAATACCAATACATCACTTGTGTCAAGATGGGGACTGGCCAATTTTGTTACGTCCAATAAGTTTTCAGTTTTCATTTGAAATTAATCTCCTCAAAAATGCGCTAGTTTTCAGTGGTCTGATTCTGTACTAATTTTGTCTGAGGCAGATCGTTCTAATTCCGAATTCTCTACGTATCTGCTTGTCAAAATATCGTTAATGACGCAATAACCTTTCTTGAAAAGAATTCTTCTTAGAGAAGTAATTCCCACACGCTCACTTTCATCTAAATCAAGGTAAAGTTTAAGATAGGATCCTAGATTTTTGTTGAAATCCGTGTTTAGATTTTTTTGGCTATGATTGAACATTTCAGCCAAATCATCCGCACAAAAAAGACCTGTAGCCGCCAGATAGAAAATAATTTTGTATTTTGCAGATAGGAATTCGATTTCTGCCAACAAAGCTTGTAGCTTGGCTATATCCAAACCACAGTCTCTTGCCAGATTTTGGGCATCGCATAGTGATGGTGCCATAGAAGTCTCTCTCCTTCGGTTGGGGTGATCCTCGATCTTAAGGTAATCAACATAGCTGTATTTGTAGTCACCGATACTTTTTCAAAGTGTATTGCAATAATAACCGGAGAGTTATATTGCTTCTGAGATAGTTCCATAAAACCAAAAGAGAAATCAACCAACAATTATTGCAAGACCCAAAATCTGGTAGAGGTTTGGTTTCCAAATCCAGAAACTACAAGGCTTGGCAACCAATCCCCTACAGAGAATGACAAGAACTCAATCCCCAAAAAACTTCCCTTATATCGCCAATTCTCGACACGGAATTCTATCCTCCCGAATCATCGTAGCCATCTCATAGGTAAAAATATCTAAGTGTCCCCCTTCAGGAGCCTCAAAGCAAAAATCTTCGCCCACGTCAACGACTTGCTCCCGCCATTTTACTATCAAGTCAAAGTTATTTTTGAGAATAGCCATTTTTCCCGTGTCGTTTACATATACACAGTTGATAATTGCTTGATTAACAGTTGCATTCGACATACCATTCCGCTCCATTTCTGCAATACGGGATGAACCTTATGTATGTAAGATAATTCAAAATTCTGGAATTGAAAACCAATAATTATTGCAAAGTTAAACCAACAATTGTTGCATATTTAAATCTCAAATATTATGCAACTTTTGTAGGTTGATAGCCAATAATTTACTTGTACAATGAGGGACAAACTTGAAATAAGAGGAGGCCAGTATGTCGCCGAGTCAAAAAGTTAAAGTTCTCCTAATATCTTCCACTCTTGTCGTTCAATTGACTGCCCCTCCAATGGTTGCCATCCCCTACACAACCTCAGCGTGGCTAATCACGGAACTGTTGCCAAGAAAAAATTGATGAGCCTAGATTACTAAAGCTACAATCTGGTAAGCATTTGGTTTCCAAAACTATAAAATTAAAAGCCAATAATTATTGCAAGCTCAAGCCAACAATTGTTGCATCTTTAAACCAATAATTATTGCAAAAAATGATATATTTCTCTACAAAAAAAACAACAATAATTGGTTGAGTTATTTATTGAGAGCGTTGAAAATAATATAAAAAGGTGGTATTGCTACCACCCATCAAACTAAGTTTTTGTGATTTTTATGTTACTACAAAATTGTTCATCTTCGGATACTCGTGAACAAATTCACGAAAAGACTGGGTTTCTGCCAGAATCTTGGGTTACTTGGTTAGTCGCTAAACCTCGCACAGGACAAGCGACACGCCGAAAAACAGCAGGGGAAGAAATCTCTCTAACCTTTTTACTTTTTGCCTTTGGTCTTCTCATCAGCAATTATGCCTTTGTAGATAACGCCCACCTGTGGGCAATTCCCATTAGTCAAGTCTGTTTGCTCTCATCTTTACGGATGCAACGGCTAACCATTATGCACGCTTGCTCTCATAATGCTGTTTTTGCCAATCCTTTTTGGAATGAAGTGTTAGGGGAATTCATTTCAATTCTTACTCTCTCCATGCCTTTTAATAGTTACAAGAAAAAGCATTGCGAAACTCACCATTCCAAAGGATTAATGCGCCCCGGTGATGAAACCTTTGAGTTTTTTTACAAAGCGGGTTTCCGTCCAGAGATGAGTCCGCAGCAAGCATCGCAACACTTAACTAAGCTTATTTTTTCTGCGACTTTCCACTGCCGTCAATTTGGCGATCGCCTAAAAGGGACGTTTTCTTCAACGGACGCAAAACACAACTGGCTGGCTGTCGGTTTTTGGCTCTCGATTTTAAGTTTAGTGATCATTACCCATACTTGGGCCGGGTTTTTATTAGTGTTTGTTCCGACTCTGAGCGTGTTTTTCGAGATCAGTAGCGTACTACGCCAGTGTGTAGAACATAGATTTGCTAAGAAAACTGGCGAAATGACCTCTGCTATTTTTTGTTGCGAAGAGCCGGCTGTTTTCAATGATTTTGACCCCTTTTGGGTCAAATTTTGGGGAGAAACCCGTTGGTGGCTCCGGCTGTTTTTCTACCATTTACCCGTGCGACTGCTGATCCTGACGGGCGATAGTCCAGTACATGACTACCACCACCGACGACCGGCAAGCGATTGGGTAAATGCCCACAGCGATCGCCAAGCGGAAGTAGAAGCGGGTGTTTATTATTCCCACTCCTGGGGATTAGTAGAAGCCATCAACAAAACCTTTGAATCTTTAAGCAAAATGCCACCCCACTAAATTGAGGCTTGAGGGAGATAGTTACAAATGGCTTATCTCCCCAATTTTTTTTGGTTGACATTATCGGTAAGCGTCATTATCTCCGTTGCAACAATTGTTGGCTACAAATGGAGATCGGGATTATAATAAGAATTGTTGGTTGTTAAGAACTAAATTTCTTATTAGCTTAAAAATGTTAGAATCCATACAAAAAACACAATCTCCTTTAGCTTTGGCCTCTGCGTTGGAGGCTGCCATTAAACGAGGCGAAGAAGCGAAGAAGCGGTTCCTATCTAAGCAAGGCGGAACCTTAACCAGCGCTGAGGTTTGTCGTGTTTTAGCCTGTAGTTCTTTGGAATTAGAAACTATGAGGCTCAATCATCGGGTCTTAGGTTTATCTGTCAACGAGGAATTAGTTTATCCCGCTTGGCAATTTGTTGATGGCAAAGTTTTGTCAGGTTTAGACCAAGTGTTAGCCGTTTTAAAAGAAGACGGTGCTTGGACACAAATGCTCTTTCTGCTCACGGGTGATATTCGTTTAGAGGGAGCAACCCCGCTAGAAAAACTCCAAAAGGGAGAAATCGAGCCAGTGGTTTTGGCCGCTAAGTGCTACGGGAGTCATAGCGCGGCGTAATGGGTTTGCCTCCTTCTGTTTGTGGGTTAGTACGTTTGAGAATTAGTTCACCAATTTTATCTTGAATGTCGGGGTGAAGACCGTTCGGCTGATCTCACGGCCGAAGCCCTCGCTTTTAGCGACGGGATGAAACCCCGACCAGTATAAAACAGCACTTCGACAAGCTCAGTGACACGAAGCACGACATTTCGACACATTTCGACA
>NZ_JADBUE010000272.1:0-5047 GCF_020245805.1 Microcystis sp. M179S2
ACATCATTAGAAAAGTAATTCCTGATGTCATTGACCAGGGAATAAAGGGTTTGCCGTTTAATCCTGTAGTGCTTGACCCACTACGAATGACTAAGCTTTCAGGCTTTTAAGTAAGTTTGAGTAAGTTTAGTTGAGCGGTGAGCATTGCCTATTTTACTGTGGAGACGGGGAAGCATTGAGAATGGTTAGCTGAACACCATTATCTTTTTCATAAACGATCGCCACGGGAATGGTCAACCTGGAATCTTTTTTCGGTAAGGCGGGGAAAATATAGGCATAACCGTCTCCTTTGAGAAGAAGTCGCCAAACTCTGGGTTTGTTGGGGTCGCTGAGGTCGGTGAGTTCTTCACCAAGGAGGCGATCGTAGGCTTTGCGATCGCCGATGATCCGCAAGTCAGTCGGGTTATCGAGGGGGTTATCGAGTTTGCGTCCTAAAGGGGCATTTTTAGACATCAGAAGGGTGACGACGGGCAGTGAAGAGGTTTCGTTGACGGCATCTTTCCAAGCATCCGCTTGGGCTTGCCAACGGGCCAGCCAAAAGAGGGCCGTGAGGATAAAGAGGACGATAATTAGCTCATTCAGCAGAGAGGCGAAAAAGTTAAGAATCTTTGTCTGGGCTTCATTAAAAGTAAAGGGCAATCTTCGTAGGTATTTACTGCCCCATTTTTGACCCCAGTGCAAGGTGACGAGAATAGCGAAGACTGTCACACCCAAAACGAGAATGGTTCTCAGGAAGGCGAGGGGTTCCCCGAAAAAGGTTTGAAAGGCGGCAAGATAAAAGGATTCGCCGGGTAGGTTAAGGGTGGTGACTTTGAGTTGAAAGAAGCTGAAGTAAGTCCAGCGATAAGTCCATCCAGTAAAGTACAGGCCGGCGGCTAACAATGCCAGCACGCCGAGGAGTTTGCCGAGGGGATTGTATTCGGTGGTAGTCTGGGGTTCAGCCATGACAAACAGCCTAGTTGTGAGCGCAGAAAAGAGGTGTTAGGATTCTATCATTTCTTATTTATCTGGATATAGAGAGGTTAATCCGGTGAAGAAGACTATTTTGCAGGGGAGCGTTTTGGCTTTGCTGTGGCTGGGTGTGGCGAATGAGGGGCATTGGGCGGGATGGCAGGGTTCCGCGCGCAGTCAGGGGACGGTGTTGGAGGTGGCGGTGCCGGATAAGGCGACGGTGACGAGGAAACAGGGGGCTTCTCTGACGGGGCAATTAACGGCTTTTAATCAAACAAGTTTGACGCTTTCGGCCGGGGGTTATTCGGAAAAGGTTCCGTTGACACAAGTTCAGGCGATCGCTTTTGAGGGAGATGTCTGGAGTACAGGAAAGCCTCTGCCGATTAGGTTCCGAGGAAGTAAAATACTGCCAGATTTGCCCCTTCAAGCATTGAAGCTAGGAAATCCTCCCAGACAAGGGACGATCAACCTAGCAACCATGAGTCCTCAAGGGCGAGAACGATTGTTAGAAGACACCCAGAATAAACCCCACGGAGTGAAAAAGATTCTCTTGAATTCGTCAGCAAAAATGACGATTCACATAGGAGAAATTGAGTAAGTTGTTATTGAGTTTAAAAATCGCTGAGTTTGTTCTATGTTGCCTCTGAAACCGATTTTTTTCTCTGTTGCTACTGGTTTAACCGTCATTGCTTTTGCGGGATTTGCCGCTAATACTACCCCTAAAACCTTTGTTTTGGCGAAGGATGCGGGCTTAAGCTCGCCATCTCTGCAAGGGCAATTGAAGGGGATTAATACTCGGTTAATCGCTCAAAAACAACCCAGAGTAGCTTTGGTGATTGGCAATGCGAACTATGAGGAAGGCGCATTATCTAATCCTGTCAATGATGCGACGGATATGGCGAAGGCGTTACGGGAGTTGGATTTTGAGGTGACGTTGTTGCAAAATCAGGATTTGCGATCGATGGAGACAGCGATCAACGATTTCAGCCGACAATTGCGTAAGGGTGGCGTGGGTGTCTTTTATTATGCGGGACATGGGGTACAGGTAGAAGGAGAGAATTATTTAATTCCCCTCAAGGCACAACTCCTGAATGAGAAAGATGCCCGTTATGAGGCGGTCGCATTGGGTAAGGTGCTGAATGCAATGGAAGAAGCTAGAAATCAGGTCAATATTATTATTATTGATGCCTGTCGGGATAATCCGTTTTATCGGCGGTGGCGATCGAGCCGTCGGGGTAGCAATGTTCGGGGATTGACGGCTGTTTCTCCTCCCAGTGGCATTATTATTGCCTACGCGACGAGGGAAGGAAATACGGCGGCAGATGGGGTAGGACAGCGCAATTCTCCCTTTACTTCGGCATTACTGGAAAATATCAAGAAACCTAATATAGATGTGCAGTTGATGTTTCGGCGGGTCAGCACATCAGTTAAGGAAAAAACAAACGCAGTCCAACAACCTTGGACAGAAGGGAATTTAGAAGGGGGTGAGTTTTATCTCAATCCACAGCAATCCGTCGCGGTATCGCCTCCTCCGTTCAGTCCTCCCCCTGTTACCCCATCGCCCGTGGTTACGCCACAACCAACACCACCTACCCAACCACGATCGACCCTCATCTCCTCAACCACTGGCGTGGACTATACAACGCTACGAGAACTCCTGCAACAAAAGAAATGGAAAGAAGCGGATATAAAAACCCGGGATTTAATGCTGGCGGCCGCTAAACGAGAAGAAGAAGGATGGATAGACAGCAAATCCGCCGAGAAGTTTTCCTGTGAGGATTTGCGGATGATTGATCGGGAGTGGTTAGCGGCTTCCGGTGGCCAGTTTGGCTTTTCCGTACAATTGGCTATCTACAAGCAGACAGGCAACTCGATCGGCGACTATAATGATGAAGCGTGGCAACGTTTTGGGGACGCAGTAGGCTGGCGAGTCAACGGAAACTGGAAAACTTATTCCGATTTAACATGGAGTACAAACGCACCATCATCAGCACCCAAAGGACACCTGCCTAACGCGGGCACTCGAACGCCGCTGTGGGATGGGGGGGATGTGGAAGTATTTGGGAGATGGGGTATCCTCTCGCGTTGCGGCTTGTGAATTGTAGCATATAAAGCGTTTCGCAGTTTTTTCAAACTCCGATCCTACAGGGGTTCAACACGAGGTTATCAGGGGTTCCGCGATTCGATACCTGTCACCGTCACCCCAGGAGGGTAAATGCCATTTTCCCCTACATAAGTAGTCGCGCAAAATTAATTTCCTAGTGAAGATAGGCAAGAGGCAAGAGACAAGAGGTGGTTAGATATGTGTAATTAATTTTGCTTAGGTACTTAATCTATGGTTTATTAACCAGCGCAAGTTAGGAGTAAATACTTGTCAAAAAAGAAATTTCGTAAATCTGTTGAAAGCATTCGTTATCAAATTCTGATCCATCATCAAAAAATTGCCAATGAGGAACAAAAAGAATCCCCCGATGAAAACTTAATTAATTACTGAGAAAGAGAAATTAAAGGTTTAGAAAAAAGTTTATCTAGAGCAGAAAAGCGATTAAACAGAGGAAAATAAGCAATGATTTCAAACACTGAAAAACCCTTGAAAGTCAACTCTACCTTGGCCACTCTATTATCTGAATTAGGTGAAGAATGCGAGGCGGTTTTATTCTTACTAAGTCAGCTTAAATTACCAAGCCTAACTGATGACCAAAAAGGGGATATTTTGGCAGAATTAATAGGCTCAATTACTCACTTGCACGTTCATACCGAAAATTTACCTGATTTAATTGGGGATGAAATTTTAGCTTTGCCCGATGATCAATAATGTTATGATGATTCTTTGTTCTCTGGTTCAGTAGTAGTAGGTTGGGTTGAGGCACGAAACCCAACACAAAGCCTATAATTGTTGGGTTTCACTCTGTTCAACCCAACCTACATAACTTATCAAATCAAACAAATTCGTAATCTAATTTTAAAATATAAATTAGGAGGGAAAGATGAAAATTCGCTATGAATTAATTATTTATTGGAGTGAGGAAGATCAAGCTTTTATTGTTGAAGTTCCAGAATTAGCAGGATGTATGGCAGATGGAGAAACCTATCAAGAAGCTGTACAAAATGCTGAACTTGTTATTCAAGAATGGATTGAAACTGCCAAACAACTAGAACGAATCATTCCTGAACCAAAAGGACGACTATTATTTACCTAATGATGAAGTTTCTCTCGCTGCGGCTTGTGAATTGTAGCATATAAGGTGTTTCGGAGTTTGAAAAAACGGCTCTTCTGGTTTCTGTGTGGAAACGAGGTCTATACTGATAGTTTATTTAACCAAATAGTCCTAAAAGTCTTTCCCAGTAAACATTTCACGATTTCATAAGCAAAAATTATCACACAAAGTCGAGAAGAGCCGAAAAAACTCCGACATTTGAGGTTTAATTTAGGCAACCACTGCAATTGAGCTTGTAATCATTGCCATTTATAACCGCTTCTTGAGGTTCTTTACTCGGTAGATAATCGGCTATTGCGATTGATGTTTGACGTAGATTAGTAATACATCATTAATTAGGTCGTGATAGCTCTTTTCTTGAGCATGATTCCTAAACCACCCAAGGATTTCTGAATCCAACCTGATACTAATTTGCTCTGTTTGTGGATTTGGTTTGACCAGTTTAGCATTCTTGAAAAATTCATCATCTAGGGGAGGAATATCTGAATAATCAATATTCTCATCGGACATTTGCATAAATTTCTCTTGTCGCTCTTTAAGAGGCATATCAAGGGAAAATTCAGGGTTGCTCATAGCGTTTTCTCATGTAAACGGGAGCATCTCATTTATGCAAGTGAGTAATTATACTTATCCATAAAACTGGTTTCTAGCAAGGCTTTCAAAATAGCTTGACATAAAAACCTGATTTAGGGGTTACAAAGGTGAGATGCTCCCTTAGAGCATCGGTTTTTGAGAATTGTCTATATACAAAGTCAGCATTCTTGACATCCTCGCCGCCCTAAAAGTGCGGCGATTCCTAAACCTCACGATTTAAGTTTCTGCTTCCACCACCGTCGCATACCACAGTTAAAAAACCATGTACTGTCTTACACAGAGTC
>NZ_JADBUE010000273.1:0-13037 GCF_020245805.1 Microcystis sp. M179S2
GATGAAACCCTTATAGAGAAAGACATGGCTGCGATTTTTGCCAATTGTTTTCACTCTAGAACGAACTAATCAATTAAGTCTCTTGCCAGATAAGGATTTAGTCGATTTATGCCACCCGATGGAACCATCCCAAGTAACGAAGAACCAGAGTCCCACTGATAACTGGTAACTGATAACTGATAACTGATAACTGAAAAAGCTGACGACCGACTGCTGTATGATAAAACTTGTCCCGATAGGATAAATCAAGGTTGTGAAATTTGGTCAGTGGTTGGGGTTTATCTGTTTAATAATGGCTCTGTATGTATTGTGGCAGATTCGACAGCTGTTATTATTGATTTTTATGGCGATCGTGTTTACCGTAGCCTTAAATAGATGTGCGAAAGGATTGCAGAGATTAGGGATTAAAAGGGGGTTGGCTATTTTAATTACCCTGCTGACGAGTCTAGCAATTGTGATTTTATTTTTTATAATTATTGTTCCCCCCTTTATCGAACAGTTTCAAAAATTAATTGAACTTTTACCACAAGCTTGGGATTTAGTCCGCAATAACTCGATTCAATGGCGACAACAGTTTCAATTTGATTGGTTGCCACCGCTGCCTAATTTAACTGATTTAGTCCAGCAGTTACAACCTTTAGGAACCTTTGTTTTTAGGAACTTTTTTACCTTCTTTTCTAACTCAGTTGCGGCAATTTTGCAATTATTATTCGTGCTGGTGTTAGCAATGATGATGTTAGTCAACCCCCAACCCTATCGACAAGCTTTCTTAAAATTATTTCCTCACTTCTATCGTCGTCGCGCCGAGGAAATTCTGACCCGGTCGGAAGCAGGTTTAGGTAATTGGTTGTTGGGAATTGCCATTAGTTCAACTATGGTAGGATTATTAAGTGGTTTCGGTCTTTTCGTTCTACAAATTAAGCTAGTTCTCGTTCATGCTATCCTAGCAGGATTGCTCAATTTTATCCCTAATATCGGACCGACTGCTAGTGTGATTTTTCCGATCCTCATTGCTGTTATCGATGCACCTTGGAAAATTGTCGCTATTCTGATTCTCTATTTTATTATCCAAAATGTCGAAAGTTATTTGCTGACACCCACTGTCATGGCTAAACAGGTATCTTTACTACCAGCAATTACCCTAATCGCTCAAATTTTCTTCGCTCAAATATTTGGCATCTTAGGTTTATTATTGGCTTTACCTTTGACAGTGGTAGTAAAGACATGGTTAGATGAATTATTATTCAAAGACATTTTAGATAAATGGGATCACGGCCATAACAAATCTTAAATAATCTCGGCAAAAGTCATGAAATTAATCATTCTTACTCTCGTTATTTTATCTAATTTTTTTGCTCCCCTCCCAGCTAAGTCTGAAACGGTTCTAGAAAAAATTAAACGCACGGGATTATTAGAAGTAGCTATGAGAGAAGATGCGATTCCCTTTGGCTATCGGGATAGTAATAATAATTTGCAGGGATTATGCTTAGATTTTATCCAATTGCTCAGAGGGGAACTAAAGCATAAATTAAACCTCCAGATCATCAGTGTCAAAATTTATAAATCAACTTTATTTAATCGCTTCCAGTTATTGGAAAATAAAACCGTTGATTTCGAGTGTGGTCCCAATAGTATCAGAAAAAATATACCTGATGGTGTCAGTTTTTCTCGTCCTTTTTTTGTCACGGGAACTCAGTTTTTAGTGAGGAGTGATAATCAGAAGAATTTTAACTTTTCTTCGTCCTTAGAAGGTATAAGTATTGGAGTTTTGCGAGATACCAGCACTCAAGAATTATTAAGACAAAAATATCCTCTTGCTACCTATCAAGAATTTCAAGGAGTGACGGGAAGACTGCGGGGTATCCAAAGTTTAAGAAGGAATAGAATAGATGCTTTTGCTAGTGATGGTATTCTGCTCATTGGAGAAGCTGTCATTCTCGGTTTATCCTTAGAAAAAGATTACAAACTTATCCCCCGCAATCCTTTAAATTGTGATTATTATGGTTTCATTCTTCCCGCTAATGATCCCCAATGGCAAGAGTTTATTAATGGGGTTATCGTCACCAGTGAGAACAGAAATATTTTTAAAACATGGTTTACTGAAGTTGCTTCCTATTTTATACATACCTGGCAGTATTGTCGTAATAACCCCGAAAAATCCCAGTGAAACTTAACGATTATGCCACAAAAAAATGATTTATTTTGGTTAGTTAGTTCCAGTACAATAATCCTGTTTGTTTGCAGTGCTATCAGACATATTTTATTTCAATCTAATGCTCTCGATCTTGGTTGGTTCGATCAGGGAGTTTACTTAATTTCTCAAGGTAAACCACCGATTATATCTTTTGTGGACTACCATATTTTAGGCGATCACATCGCTTTTATTCTCTATCCTATAGCCTTACTTTATAAAATTTATCCTAGCGTTTATTGGCTGCTTTTCTTACAAGCTTTTTCCCTTTCTCTTGGTGCTTTTACCATCTGGCAATTGGCAATAGAAGCGGGATTAAAAGAAAAACAAGCTTATACATTAGCCTTAGTTTATCTGCTCTATCCCCTAATTTTTAATGTTAATCTCTTTGATTTTCATCCCGAAGTTATCGCAGTGCCAGCGATTTTTTGGACAATTTTAGCGGCAAGATTAAATAATCTCTGGGGATTTTGTCTAGGAATCATTATTATTCTCGGTTGTAAAGCAATTCTCTCTTTAACATTGTTGGGAATGGGTATCTGGTTACTTCTCTGGGAAAAGAAAAAAACCCTAGGAATAATTGCTATGATTAGCGGCATTCTTTGGTTTATTATCACCACGAAATTATTAATCCCTCTCCTGACAGGAAAATCAGCAGTTATTGAAATGGCCGATTCTCGATATAGTTATCTAGGAGATAGTTTACCAGCAATTATCTTTAATCTTTTCCTCAAACCCGATCTTGTCTTGGGAAAAATCTTTACTGGCCATAATCTAGAATACCTAATCCTATTATTTATTCCCTTAGTTTGGGGTTTATCCTGGCGCTATTCTGCCCCAATAATTGCCGCTATTCCCGCACTCGCTTTAAATTTATTAGCAGATCATGCCCCACAAAAAAACTTAACCACTCAATATTCCCTGCCAATTTTGCCCTTTTTATTTCTAGCGGTTATCGCCACTTTAGCCCATAATAGCAGCTGGTTGAAGCAGCCTAAATGGATAATTACTTGGGCAATTATTGCCTTTTTTGCCTTAGCTAAATACGGCTATTTTTGGTCACTGTATTTAAATTCCCTCGATACTTGGTCCGCCACCCAAAAAGCTCTAACCCAAATTACCACCAGTGAGAGTGTCTTGACTACTTCTAGAATTGCCCCCCATCTTACCCATCGAGAAATGATCAAATTAGCGATCGAAGGTTCCCAATCCCTAGATTTAAATCAATTTAATTATATCCTACTCGATCGCCGTCATCCCGGTTGGTCTAGTTCATCAGAACTAATTGATGCTCACTTAAATAAACTCAATCAAAATGAGAACTTCCGGTTAATCTTTAATCAGGATGATGTGTTTTTATATCGGGCCTTGACAACCCCTCAAGAAACAAAATAATTTTTCGTTCCACCGATTCCAATAAATTTTCTTTATCGACGGGAAACCAGATAATATCAGCATCGGCACGAAACCAAGTGCGCTGACGTTTGGCAAATTGACGGGTGTGGAGGATAATTAGATCGATCGCCTGTTCTAAAGAAATTTCCCCGAGCAGATATTGCTTAATCTCTGCATAACCCAAAGTCTGCAAAAGTGGCAAATCCCAACCGTATTTATCCCCCAAATTCTGCACCTCTGCTACTAATCCCCTGGCGATCATTTGATGAGTACGAACAGTGATCCGCTTGCCTAAACTTTCTGGGGAACAATCTAAACCAATTTGTAAAATCGGATAAGTGGGAGGATTTTCTCCCTGCTGACTAGAGATAGGTTTTCCTGTCAGATAAAAAACCTCTAAAGCGCGTAAAGTCCTTACCTGATCATGGGGATGAATTTTTTTAGTTGCCTCCTCATCTACCTGCGTCAGAATTTGATAAAGATAGGATTGCCCTAAAGCTTGTAATTGCTGTCTTAAATCCGCTTGAGGAGAAACCCTCGGTATTTTTAAACCTTTGACAATGGACTTGATATAAAGTCCCGTACCACCGACCAAAAACAGAGGAGAATAGTGGAGATTGCTGATTAAATCCTCAGCTTGTTCTTGGTACTGTGCTAGGGTAAAATTATCTTGAGGAGCGCAAATATCAATTAGATAATGGGGAATCCGCTGACATTCTTCTAAGCTAGGTTTAGCAGTACCAATATTAAATTCTCGATAGATTTGTCGGGAATCGGCACTGAGAATTACTGAATTAAACTTTTCGGCCAATTGTAGGGCTAAACTGGATTTTCCTGTGGCAGTTGCCCCACAAATAACAATTAAAATAGGTAAAGAGGAAGTAGTCATCAATGCTACATGACAGTGAACAGTAAACAGTAATCAGTGAAAAGACAGGAATGTTAAGCTAAGACGCATTTAAACAGGGTATTGTTAAGCTGATTAACAGCTTATCAGCAAGAAATTAAGTTTGTCATTAATTTTCATTTAACAAAAAAAACAGCACCCATCAGGATGCTGTTTGTCAAGAAAATGTTACAAAACTTAAGCTAAAGCCGCCATTTTCACATCGTTATGAGCGAGGATATTTTGTAACTCCTCCGCGTCCACGGTTTCTTTTTCCACTAACATTTGTGCTAACTGGTCCAAGATGGCGCGGTTATTGACTAAAACCTCTTTAGCGCGACGATAGGCCTGTTCCACTAGGTTACGCACTTCCTCGTCAATAGCTGCCGCAGTTTCATCGGAGAAATCTCGATCGGAAGCGATATCACGACCTAGGAAAACATTACCATTTTGACGACCTAAGGCCACCGGCCCCAGGCGATCGCTCATGCCGAAACGAGTTACCATTTGCCGCGCTACTCGTGCCACCTGTTGCAGGTCATTAGAAGCACCCGTAGTCACTTCTTCCTCACCGAAGATAATTTCTTCCGCTAAACGACCCCCCAAAGCTACAGCCATCTGATTTTGCAGATAAGCGCGAGAATATAACCCGGATTCCATGCGATCCTCGCTGGGAGTGAACCAAGTTAAACCCCCAGCGCGACCGCGAGGAATAATACTAATTTTTTGGACGGGATCATAATCCGGCATTAAAGCACCCACCAAAGCGTGACCAGCTTCATGGTAAGCAACTAAAGTTTTGCGTTTTTCACTCATGACGCGATTTTTCTTCTCAGGACCGGCCAAGACACGATCGATCGCATCGTTGATCTCATCCATGGAAATCTCGGTTAAATTGCGACGTGCGGCTAAAATTGCGGCTTCGTTGAGCAAATTAGCCAGATCCGCACCGGTAAAACCGGGGGTACGACGGGCGATTTTATCGAGATCCACGTCTTGGGCCAAAGTTTTGCCTCTGGAGTGGACATTAAGGATTTCCTTACGGCCAGCGTAATCAGGACGATCCACCACCACTTGGCGATCGAAACGACCCGGACGTAATAAAGCGGCATCCAATACATCAGGACGGTTAGTGGCGGCGATAATGATAATACCTGTATTACCTTCAAAACCGTCCATTTCCGTTAATAATTGGTTGAGGGTTTGTTCCCGTTCATCGTTACCACCCCCTAAACCGGCACCCCGTTGACGACCGACAGCATCAATCTCATCGATAAAGACGATACAAGGTGCATTCGCTTTCGCTTGTTCAAATAGGTCGCGGACGCGAGAAGCACCCACCCCGACGAACATTTCCACGAATTCCGAACCAGAAATGCTAAAAAACGGGACTCCTGCTTCTCCAGCTACTGCGCGAGCAAGCAGGGTTTTACCTGTCCCCGGAGGACCGACTAAAAGGACTCCTTTGGGGATTTTTGCCCCAATTGCCGTGAAGCGATCGGCATTTTTCAGGAAGTCCACCACTTCGTTTAATTCTAATTTTGCCCCTTCAATCCCGGCCACATCACCGAAAGTAACCTGGGTTTGGGGTTCCATCTGTACCCTTGCTTTCGATTTGCCGAAGTTCATCGCTTGGGAACCGGGGCCACTTTGAGCGCGACGGAGCAAGAAAAATAGACCAACAAGAAGCAATATAGGGAAAAATAGGCTACTGAAGGCTCTTACCCATACTCCTTCTTCTCTTTGGGGCAGTACGGAAATATCAACGTTATTTTCTGCCAAGATGTTGATTAATTGCGGATCGTTGGGCAGGTTAACTAATACATTTGCTCCATCTTGGGTGGGTACGATCGCTCGTTGCCGGTCAGCACTTAAGCGCACGGTTTCTACTTTACCTTCCCGCACTTCCTGTAAAAATTCGCTATACTTCCAAGTTTGTTGCACTGCTGGCTGGCGATCGAAGAAAGCTGAGGCTAAGGCAAGGACTACGATTAACAATAGGGCATATAGTCCCGCATTGCGCCATTTTTTGTTATTACCGTTTTTGTTCACGCTGTCGAACTCCTGATAAATTGAGGATGATCTTATCGGTTGTCAAGGGGTTGTTAATTTATGTTAACGTTTCTCAGGAACACTGGACAGGTTTTTTTTAAAAGATGCCCCTCGTAGTCCTCCCTGGGGGTTAGCTGTTGGGGGTGGGGGAGTATGTCAATGTGACTCTCCTAGACCGAGTATGATCAATTTGTAACAAAATGCCAAAATACTGCATAAAAGCTGCAAGTGGAACGATAGAGAGTTTAGTTGACCTCCACGGGGACTAGCTAGATGAAAAAACGAGAGACTTTGCTGGAGAAGTTTTGTTGCTTTTTAGTTTTGCGGCAAAATAGGACAGAATGGAATTGCGATCAGCGTTTGCGTCGTAACATGGAAAGCTATGGCCAAATCGATCCTAATGTCGAGTCCGAGGAGTATTGGTCCCTATTCTTTCACCAACAGTATCAGAATCACGGTTCCCAAAATCATCTTTTCCGTGGGCATTTATACGCTTATTTACAGGAACCTTGCTACTGGGCTGCTGCCGAAATCTATCAAAAATATCAAGCTAAACTGGATTATCAGATCGAAGACTACTTTAACGAAGGAATTCTTGGTTTTGAGGCTATCTTAGCTGACTTTAAGCCTTTATTCTCTACTCGCTTCGATAATTTTGCCACTCAGAGGATTAAATATCGCTTAATCGATCGCATCCGTCAGATTAGTCAAGCATTCGGCCATAATACTTGGAGCCTACTACTTAATTCTACCGGAGCGCGTCTCAGCCAAGCTCTCCTGGCGAGGGGATTAGTGGGAGAAACTCTCGAAAATTACCTTTTAGCTTGGGATTACTATAAAGAAATTTATGCCCAGGCAAAAATCAAAACCGATGGTAAAATTCAGGAACCTAGTCCAGAAATCTGGCAAAAAATCGCCGCTGCTTATAACTCGGATAGCCACTCTACCATCAAAATCAGTTCTGCGACAATTAACCGATGGTTAGAGGATGCGGGAAAAGCTATTTCTGATCATTTATTTCCCCAAGGAAAAACAATTTCCCTACAGCAACCTTTAGGGGGTGAGGAAAGTAGCACAAGGGAGGAAATGATCGAAGATACTCTCCATGATACCCCTTGGCAGCAATTAGAAGCGGCGGAAAATTTTCGCGAGTCGCAACAAAATCACCAAAAAATTCTAGCTTGGTTACGCGCAGAAATTTCACAGATTTGTCAGCAGCCGCAACAGGCAAAACTGCATCCGCAAATTCAGTTAATTCTAGAGATGACTTATGGGTTAGGGTTGGGACAAGTGGCAATTGCCGCTAAGATTACAGAAATCACCACGGTAGTTATCAAACAATATCAGGTTTCTAGGGAACTGGATAAAGTTTATCGTCACCTCGCTAAAAAGTTTTTACCCTGGGCCAGCGAAAACCTGCATATTTCTTTCCAGTCTCACGATAGAGAAGTTATTAGTAAGGCAATAGAACCATGGCTAACATACTACTATCAAACCAGCGCAACAACTCAGGAGGATTAATTATGGTTAATGATTGGTTAGAACTAACTCCTGATAGCATTTGGCTAGAAATAACCGCCGATATTCAAGAGATAAGTTGGGCAAAAAGTGCCAGTTTTACTGATGCCAGTATTCGTCAGAGATTTTATATTAATTATCTCTGTCAACAAGTTATTTTTAACTATCTACAGTCAGGGATGCCTGGGGTTAGCTTAGTAGAAAATCAAGAGGATTTCTGGCAACTAGGAGTTAATGGTTTTACCGTTAAATTAGACGAAAAGTCAGTAATAGTTATTGCCAGCGAAACTCTGGATCTAGAAGCGATCGAAATTCCTCAAGAATGGGTAGATATTCCTCAATTAATTGGTGATTATTATCTAGCGGTACAGGTAAACACTGCCGAAAGTCATCTGAGAATTTGGGGTTATACTACCCATAAAGATATTAAGGAAAAAGGACAATATATTAAGCGTAATCTTAACTACTCTCTACCGAGAAATCAACTGCAATCAGGATCAGATTCTTTGGATTTATGGGGAGAGTGTCAATTACAACCAGTTAAGATTGAACGGGAAAAGATGGAAGAAAAACTATCTTTAGATAGATTGACAACCTTGATCGACATCTTAGCTAATCCTCAGTTAATCTTTCCCAGAAAAGCCGTTACTTTTCAAGAATGGGCAGCAGTTATCGTCAATAGTAACTGGAGAAAAATTTTAATTACCCGTCGGCAAAAATCCCCCGTCAAGTTAACCAATTGGTTTGCCGATAATTTCCCCATTGATTGGCAAAGTATCCTCAATTTTAGCTCACTGTCACTGGTTCCAGCATTCAAAAATACAGAAATTAAACGCATCAAAGATTTAGGAGTAGAATTACTGGGAAATCCCCTCGCTTTGATGATTACTATCGCTAAAACTGAAGAAATATTTAGCCTGCAAGCGACTGTTTACCCCACGGGAGAAACAAGCACTTTACCCCCCCATTTAAAATTAACTATTCTCACCGAAACTGGTCAGGTTTTTCGAGAAGTAATTGCCACAGATAACGATGAATTTATTCGTTATCGATTTGATGCTGAATTGGGGGATAAATTCTTTATTGAAGTGGCTTTAGAATCGGCAAGAGTAACCGAATATTTACAAGTATAAGCGAGGAAAAACTTAATGATTAAACTCTTAACTCTCGAACTAGATGGCACATTCGATCGGGGATTTAAAGTAAAATTAGAAATTCGTCCCGATCTTAATTCTCGTCCCCAAACTGTGATCAAAGCAAGGCTACCAGCTAATTTAGAGTTATTAACTCTTTACCGTCAATGGCAACGTCACTATAGTGAATTAGAGGGATTTTTTAAAGTCTTAAAAGATAGCAATCCCCAACAAATTACCAATAGTTCTCAGCAGAGTTTAGTCTTTAAAAACTGCCAAGAAAAAGCCAAATTATTTGAGGATAACTTAAACAAATGGTTGAATAATAGCCCAGAATTTGAACCGATCAAAACCGCAATTCTGCGCTCTGGCAATAACTTTCGTATCTGGTTACAAACCGATAATATTTGGCTGCAAAGATTCCCCTGGGAAAAATGGGAAATCCTCCAAAATACTGGCGCAGATATAGCCATTATTGTCTCAGAATACGATACCTTAGCCAGACAATTAAGAAATCATGAAAAAATTCGGATTTTAGCCATTTTAGGCTATGCCACCGACTTAAGATTTCTCGAAGAAGATCGCAAAACTTTAGACGATATTGCGGGAAAAGCAGGAGCCGAAATTATCTGGGAAAAAGCCCCTCACCCGCAAAAATTAAATCAGTTATTGCGTCAAGAAACTTGGAATATCCTCTTTTTTAGCGGTCATAGTGCCAGTACAGAAGATGGCCAAGATTGCGAAATTCAACTAACAGAAACTCATAAATTAAAGATAGCTGATTTTAGCTTTTCCCTGGGAGAAGCCACTAAAAACGGGTTAAAGTTAGCGATATTTAACTCCTGTGATGGTATCGGTTTGGCACAACAACTATCCCGGGAAAAAGGGATGGCATTACCCCATCTAATCTTTATGCGCGAGAAATTACCCGATCCCGTTTCTCCCAAATTTCTGCAATACTTTTTAACCGCTTTTACCAATAATAAATCTCTCTATAGCGCCGTACATGAAGCCCAAAAAAATCTCCACGATGACTGGGAAAAAGACTATCCCTGTGCCAGTTGGCTGCCCGTAGTTTGCCCCAATCCCACCGAAGAACCCCCCACTTGGCATAGTTTCAGTAACTCCCCTCAAAAACAACAAAATTGGCGACGATTTGCTCTAACTTTCGGTTTAGGTTTAGCCGTAACGATGACAGTCTTAGCAATAAGAGAAACAGGAATTTTAGAACCCTTAGAATTAAATATTTATGATCGCCTGATGCAACTAAAACCCAAAGATAAACCCGATGACAGATTATTAATTATTACCATTGATCGCCAAGATTGGGAATATCAAGATCGCATGGGTATGAAAAGACCAACAATACCAGGAAGCGATCGAAAACGTTCCCTCGCAGGAGAAGCATTATCGCAGCTTTTAAATAAATTACTGCCCTACGAACCGCAAATTATCGCCTTAGATATCCTCCGTCCCATCGCTGCCAGTCAAGATTATCCACCCCTAGCCAAACAATTACAAAATACTCCTAATTTTATCTCGATTTGTAAGTTTAATAATTACCCGCAACCGGACGGATTTCCCCCACCACCGGAACTGCCAAAAAATCAGAGTGGTTTTAGTAACATAGTCCCAGACGAAACCATTGCCGGAGTTCCCCGAATTCGTCGTTTTTTATATCAGGCAAAACTCGATCGCACCTCTCCCTGTCTTCCCCCGGATTCTTTGGCCAAAGTTGACTCAATGTCCTGTAATTTTAAAGATTATGCTCCTAGTTTTAGTCTCCTAATTGCCAAACGATATCTAGAATCCCAGAATCAAGATTTTGACTGCAATAAACTGGAGCGGGGAATTCTAGAAATTAATATCGGGGATACTCATCTCGGTGACTGGCTACAATCCAACCGCGGCCCCTACAGAACCAGTCAATCCGATACCCGATCCGGCCGTCAAGTTATGCTCGCTTACCGTCGAATCGCCGATAATGGCATCGATGCAATCATAAAAATTGCCCCGAAAAAATCTCTCCGACAGGTTTTAGATCCGGGTTTTAATTCCGAATCAGTCCGGGAAAAAATTGTCCTGATTGGAGTAACAGAACCCGGGATCGATGATTTTTTAACCCCCTTTAGTCGCAACCCATCGGAAGCAATTCCGGGGGTTTATTTGCACGCGCACGCGGTCAGTCAAATTCTCGATACAATGACAGGAGAACGTACCTCGATCGCTTTCTGGAATCCCCTACAGGAGGCTTTCTGGGTGTTGGGTTGGTCTCTGGTGGGGGGATTGTTAACGTGGCGTTTTCTTCGGGTAAAAACGGTACTTTTGACAGTGGCAATCGCTGTGATTTCCCTTACTGGTATCGGTTGGCTTCTCTTTAGTTATTTCGGTCTCTGGGTTCCGATTATCCCCCCAGCGATCGCACTTCTCACCACCTCCGGTATCTTCTTTTTTCTTCGTTCTTACTATTTAAAATAGCTAGGTAAGGCTTGCTGAAAAAGTACGGGCGAAGCATTCGGATAGAAAATCTCCGGTTTCACCGATAGGTGATTGCCCGAATGCTTCGCCCCTACAGGACCCGGGCCGATGAAGACGCAAGGTTTTGAAGCACGATTCTCTCAAAATCTTGCACCTGTTTCACGAGAAAAACGACAAAACTCTTACCTTGCCTACATTTCACATTTATTCAGCAAACTCTAGGTAACAGCCATGATCAAACCTTCGATCGCCCTCATCCTTCTTTTCTCCCTACTGCCTCAACCCGGGTTAACCCTTATCACCCCGGCTGCCGGAAATATTTCTAATCATCCCATTCTGACGGCACAGGGCGATCGGGAGCTTACCGAGGAGCAATTCCTACAACGAGTCACCGTTCGGATTACTAGCGAGACAAATCGGGGATCGGGGACGATTATCGCTAAAAAAGGCGATAATTACCTTATCCTAACCAACGCCCACGTTACCCGCAACACGAAAACCCTACAGGTACAAACTTACGACGGCCACAGCCGTGCGGCCCGCATTGTCCCCAATTCCCTATCGGAGAATCAAGATCTCGCTCTGCTGGAGTTTAGGGATACCCGGGACTATTCGATCGCCACCATCGCGGAGTTTACCATCAATCAAAACAGGATCGGTTTAGAAGTGGTGGCCGCGGGATATGTTGCCGAAACGGGACAGTATCGGACGACAAAGGGAACCCTCGAACAGGTGAGCGATCGACCCCTCCGGGATGGCTACAGCGTCGGTTATAGTGGCGATATCGTGCAGGGAATGAGTGGCGGCGGCATTTTTGTCGAGCGGGATTTAATCGGCATTAACGGGCGATCGGCCTATCCGATTCTCTCTAACTACATCTACGAAGACGGTACGAAACCCACAGACGCAGAAATCCAACAGATGAGAGCGGTTAATTGGGGCATTTCTATCAATACCCTATTAACCTACATCCGTCCCGAAATCCTCAGCGCCTATAACCTACCTCTACCGCCGGTGAACCCCGATATAGAAACCACCGCCCCTACTGACTATATCGCCCAATTAGAAGCGAAAGCGAAGGGTTTCACCGTGCGGATTGATAGTAGCAGTAAAGCCAATGGAAGTGGCGTAATTGCCAATGGAAGTGGCGTAATTATCGCTAAAGAAGGGAATATTTACACCGTCCTAACCGCCGATCACGTCCTTTGCGGAGAAATGGCACGCACCGCCAGCTGTGCTGATTACACCTACACCGTCGTCACCAGCGACGGCAAAACTCGAAACATCGAGAAAAGCACCATCATCCGGCAGGAAGGGGTAGATTTAGCAGTTTTTCAGTTTGAAAGCCTGGACAATTATCCCGTTGCGGAAATAGCGAATTATA
>NZ_JADBUE010000274.1:0-18052 GCF_020245805.1 Microcystis sp. M179S2
CTTGAATGGCTATCTTTTGGGAAGGATTGACTTTTAAATTAAACTCTATGACTCGCATCGATTCGACCTCTCAATGTGTTATATTATGAGTATAGTAATCCATTGTAAAAAGTGTCAAGAGAAAACTAATTATCGTAGAAAGGTTTTTGAGAAGGAGCATCTAGAGTTTTTGAGAATAGTTTTTCAAAACATAGCTGAGAAATGGGAGGCGAAGATAATAGAGATTAACGGAGAATCAGACCATATCCATATCCTTCTGACTTACCCACCCCATAAGCTGTTAAGTAGTCTAATCGCTAACTTAAAATCAACTTCTTGCCAGCTGATGTGGGATAACTTTTCAGACCACTTGAAAGAGATATATGGTCAAGATAAGAGAATTTTGTGGACAGGGGCATATTTTGTGGCTAGTTGTGGCGGTGTCACAATAGACCAACTTAAGAAATATGTCGAGAATCAAGACTCCCCTGAATATTAGCTGTGCTTCGCTGTTTTATGCTGGTCGGTTTTTCATCTCGTCAGTGAAACCGAGGGTTCCTTCAAACCGACATTTAAGGTAAAAATTAACAACCACAATCAGTAATCAGTAATCAGTCATCAGTCATCAGTAATCAGTCATCAGTCATCGGTAATTGGATAATATCTTTAGGCCTTTTTGAGATCAAAAAGTTCTGGGCCTGGGAGTGGTCGGGGGGAAAATGGGGGGACTTTTTCCCTGAAAATTAGGTAATTGACTTCCTAAAAATGGATAAAACCCCACACCCCACATCCTACCCCTAGGAAAAACTTTTTGCCGCAAACCCTGATGGAGGAGAGGCCGTTATTTTTTGGCGGTTTTAACACAATCGAGGGTACGGACGATGGCGGCTGCTGCGTAGTTACGACGGGCGGGATCATTTGGTACAAAAGAACTACCCCGTTCGTTCAAGGGAGAGGCCACACCGCAAAATCCTGACATCTGGGTAATTAAACTGGCGGCCCAATGGCCGGAAGTATCGGAAAAATTGACGGGGGTTTTAGTTTGGGCTAAATCGGGGGCTTGTTTTTGCTGAGTTTTCAGGTAGGTGGCGGCCTGTTTGAGAATCGCCATCAATTCGGCCCGGGTGATAGGGTCGGTGGGACGGAATTCGCCGTTAGCTTTGCCGGCAACAATACCATTGGCCCGGGCCCATTGGATTTTTTTGGCACTCCAGCGCGTCGCTTCTACGTCGTTAAAACTGCCGCTGCCGGGGGGAATCTCTTCTAGGTTAATTTTGGTGACAGTTCCCATCCCTTCAATAATCATCGAGACGAATTGTTCCCTGGTGACGGGATTTTCGGGGCGGAAGGTGTTATCTTCTTTAAAACCGGCCACTACCCCAAGCGCGATCGCTTTTTCAATCTCAGTTTTATAGATATCGCCGCTAATATCCTGAAAACTAGACCCAGAACTGGGGGGAGGAGTGGTTTCGCTGAGGGGAGGTCTGCCGGTGGCTGCGAGAACTTCCGCTTCTTTGCCGCTAAAGTAGAAGTGGCCTAAACTTTTGCCTTGGAAAGTACGACGGCTAAATCTCCAACCCGGTTCGAGGATAATTTTCATAAATCCTGTTTGCATTCCTCGGGTTCTTCCCACCACTAATTCCGGTCTGCGGGCATCCCGGGGAGTTCCCACTAAGTATAATTCGCCATTGCGTTCCACAATACGCAGGATGTAATCTAGCCCAAAATCCCGGCCATCCAGACGGATAGAATAACCATTACTATCGGTGGCGCGGCGACAAATGCCGGTAAAGTCAAAGTTGAGGAGTAGAGGGTCGATCATGACGGGATTTGAGCCGCTTTCGCTCCAACACTTCTGTTTTCCCTGGATTTGTTCCAAGACTAGCAGGTCAAATTTATTACCTCCGTAGGGACGAGCGATCGCTACTACCTGGGTCTGCTCGATGTCCTGTTCGTCAAAGTTGGCCGCTGGTGTGGCAGTTATGCCCAAGGTCATTAGGGCGGTTAGGGCGATCGATAATCTGGCTTTCATAATCTTTAATCTATAAGACGATTTTTGCAGTAAAAATAGACGTGCTAATCCCGATATTCTATGACTGAATGCTTTTGGTCGTTGTTCCAGACTGCGCCGGATTGTTGTCTGTCCGCACAAGTTTTCTCTCAATCTTCAATTTCCGAACCTATTTATCCTGGCAATATTCTGATGGAACTGGTGGGTTGATCAATATTAATTCGGTTAGCTGTTGAAACTGGGGAGATTTTGGCGAATTGTTGAAAATTTTAGCCAGCCATTCGAGTCTTAGGCTAAGATGGGGAGAGAGGCTTTTAATTGGCCGCAGCCCTTGACTTCCTCACAGGATTTAAGCCCAATAATTGCCTAAAAAATGGCAATTAATCGATTGAGGGCTATCAGTGCTGCGGTGAATTATCATAGTTCATTAGCTCTGGTGAGCCATTGCCCTTTCTTTGGTGTGTGTGAGGTAAACAATTATGAGTAACTCCCCTGGCGATCCTTCTCCTCGTCCTAATCTTTTTCTGAGTATCGGTCGATTTTTACGCCGGCCTTCTACTTTAATTGTCGGGGGAATTACTCTCCTAGGAATTACCTCCCTTGGCTATTTTACGACTCGTTATTTAGTTTATGAACGTCTCACCCCAATTTTAGATAATATCTTCAGTGAAATGCTGCACAGACCCGTCAGGGTAGGTAAGATAGAAGGTTTTTATTTTAATCGCATTCGTATCGGTAAATCGCAAATTCCAGCTACGGCCAATTCTGCTGATAGTTTATCTATTGATGCGATCGAATTGGGATTAAATCCGCTGCCCTTACTTTTAGGTCTGCCGCTGCCGGTTGATGTCAAGTTAATTAATCCCAGTATTTATCTCGATCAGGATAAAAATGGTCAATGGCTCGATAATTTAGAAAACATAGCTAGTAACTTTGATCGGGAGGCACCCATTAGGTTAAATCTGGGTTTTCAGGTGGAGAAGGCAGCTATTAATATCCAACCCTATGCCCTGAAAAAACCGATAGAAATTAAGGCTGATGGTCAAGGAAGATTTATTGATAATCAAAGGCAGCCTCTCACCTACGATTTTAGCGCAGAAATCCTCAAAAGTCAAGTAAAAATTCAAGGAGAAACGGCGTTAAAAACGGGTGAAAGCCTAACTAATCTTCAGATCGACCGTTTAAACTTAAGTGAACTATTAACTTTAATTCCTAATCGCAATTTTCAATTAAATCAAGGACAAGTAAATGCTAATATTGCTCTCAATATTCCCAGTTGGGCAAAGCTAAATCAAAGTCAAGGTAATGGCAATTTTCAGGTGACGGAAGTAGCGGGAAAATTCCACCCTTTCCCCTATCCAATTAAGCTAACAACTAAGTTAAATTTACAGGGAGATAAAGTATTAGTTGAACAGGCGAACGCAAGTATTGGCAAGATTAAAACTGAGGTGAGAGGAGAAGTAAATTGGCAAACTGGTTATCATCTCAATGCCGCTCTAGAATCGGTGGATTTACAACAACTTTTAAGAATTATTTATCTGCAATCACCTCTAGATTTACGGGGAGAAGCACGCTCTACTTTTCAAGTGACGGGAAAACTAGATCAACCTCTAATTAAAGGAACCGTTAGCAACAGCAAACCGATTATTTTTGAGCAAATTCCTATTCAATCAATAACCAGTAATTTTCAAACAAATCTCAATCGTCTTAATTTAGATAAAATTCAAATTAAACCCGTCGCAGGTGGAGAAATTAAAGGAGAAGGAAAATTGCAGTTAAATATTCTGCAATCCCTGCAAAAAAATCAACCTCTTGACGGGACAAAAATGCCGATTGATTTGAATTTACAAGCCAATTTTCCCACGAGAAAAATTTTATCTCAACTGGCAACAATTCCCGCTAAAATTAATATAAACGATCTGCAAGCTAATATTAAAGCTAGGGGTAGTTTAGGACTGCCACAATTATTAATTAATTGGCAAATACCCAGGGTTAATCAGTCAGGATTAATCAATGTTGCCGGGGAGGGTAAAGTATTTTTAGGGGGCAACAAAATAAATTTAACCGATACGGTCATTAAAACAAATGGCGGCAAACTACAGGTTAATGGTAATGGTGATTTTACTAGCAAATTAGTCCGGGGAAAAATCACGGGTAATAACTTTTTATTGACTCCTTTTGTGCCTCTTGTTTGTCAATATTTAGATAGCATTTGCCCCTACCTAGAAACCTTAGAACCCTTAAATTTAGAGACAGCTAATATTCAAGTTAGTGGCAAAATTGACCAACTTAATATTAATACTTTAAACGGAGTTGCTAACTTAAGAATTAGCGGTAAACAAGGCACAATTTTAGTCAATAGTCAAGTATTGCAAGGAAATCTTCAGGCTAACGCTTTCTTAGCGGGATTGCCGATTAATTCCCTATTGCCTAACTTACCAACCCAGGTTAAATTACTGCGATCGCAAATTAATTTACAAGGTTATTTAGGGGAATTAATAAATAATAAAAATAATATTTTCAGCAGTTGGCAAGGTCAAGGTAATATGCAGTTATTAGTAGATAATAATCCTTTAATTGCCACAGCCAAACTGAATCAAGGTTTCCTGACAGGAACAGTTAATACCAGTGGGATTAGTCTTAATCCTCTAGGGGAAAATTTAACAGTTCCCGTCAGTTTAGGCAGGGCAAAAATCAGCTTTGCTGGCAGGATAAATTCTCTGATTAGCGGTACTTTAACGGATTTACAAACTTGGCGCGGAGAGGGAGATATACAGTTATTTGTCAATAATCAATCCCTAAAAACTACCGCCCAACTGGAAAAAGGTATTTTAAGCGGTATGGTTAATACGGCTGGCATTAACTTAAATCCGTTTTTACCCAATATAAATATTCCTGTTAGTCTAGGGAAAACCCAAGTCAATTTCACCAGTGCAATCAATAATTTACTAGCGGGAAAAATCCCTAATTTGTCCACCGTCAATGCTAGGGTAAATACTCGGTTGTTAGTGGATAATAATCCGATTAATACTGATATTCAGTTAAACAACGGTATTTTTAATATTCTCGGTAGCTTAGAGAATTTTCAGACTAATATTCCCATACCGTTGCATATTTCCCAAACCAGGTTTCAAGCAGCAGGAAATGCCCAAACTATTTTCGATTCCCTGCAAGAAAAACGACTCAACTTAAGCAGTATCAAAGCAGTTTTTAACTCTCGTATTAATCTAGCTAAAGGAGAAATTAAAGCTAAGGCACAACTGAATAATAATTTCTGGCAAAGTGATATTATTGCCGCTAATCTCGATCCCGCTGCCGTACTAAGACAATTACCAGCAATAAAATCAATCTCGATTCCAAAATTAGATTTTAGGGCCAATTTAGCGGGAAACATTAAAGAAATTTGGCAGGGAGTAACACCGATTCAGGTTAATAATCTTTCGGCACAGTGGGGAGAAAATAGCTTTGATGTGCGAGGAAATATTCTTTTAGCTAATCTTATCAGTCAACCCGATATCGCTGAGGTTAACTTAAATCTACAGGCAAAAACCGACCTTGCTACTGTACCGCTAACTCAGATTATATCGCTTTTACCGATCGATCCTCGTTTGAAACCCAGAGAATCGACACTGACAGGGAGCGGAGAATTTCAAGGACAAATCACGGGAAAAAATCTCTTAACTGCTTGGCAAAAAGTGGGAAATATACAAATCAAAGGAGATATAAATTTAGCTAACTTTAGCATTAATGATCGACCCTTTGAACCTATCTTAAGAGGAAGTATGCAAGCAGGAATAGGTCAAAATATTAGTTTAAATTTGCGTGGAAATCAGGACATTATTGACCTAACTTTCGATCCTTGCCAACAAAATAATTGTCTGCTGCCCTATCTTCCCTTAGGGATAAATATTCGCCAAGCTTTTGGAAATAAAACTCCTTTTCTAGCCACAGCTAAACGAAGCGGAGAAAATTTAAATGTTCAGATTGCCGATTTTCCCCTAGAAATCCTGAAAATATCTCCCACGGCAGCCTACAATGTTCCGGGGATTATTGCTGGACAAGTGAATGCTAATCTAGACATCAATTTATTTAACTTACAGGGACAGGGACAAATAGAGATTAACCGACCTAGTTTAGGTAACTTAATCGGGGAAAAATTAACGGCAAATTTGGTTTATCGGGATTCCATAGTTCAACTGCAAGAAGGTAGTTTACAAGTGGGTGCGAGTCAATATAATCTGCAAGGTTTATTTAATTGGCAAACCCAGGAAATAGAAGCTAAACTCAGGGTAGATCAAGGTTATATTCAAGATTTATTATCAGTTGCTAGTATCTATGATTTAACCAGTTTAATCACCCTTTTCTCCTCCGAGAATAACCCAGCTATTCAACTTAGTCCCCTAGAAGTAGGTGACTCCGAAGCTTCCCTAGCACAACAGGTAAATTTGCGGGCAAAAATTGAAGAAATAATCCAGCAATTAGCAAGGGAAAGAGGGGTAGTCGGGATACCTTCTGAACTAGATTTTCGCGGCCGTTATCAAGCAAATATAGCCTTAACTGGGACTTTAAAAAATCCCGATCTCAGCGTAAAATTTCAGGGCAATAGATGGGAATGGCGACCCCAAAGACCGACGGTAAATATTGTTAACCCTCTGGGAATTGTCACCACCGATACCCAATTAATTCCGATTGATGAAGTAACAATTAATCTTAACTTAAATCGTCAGTTGCTCAGGATAGAACCGATTAGATTAAAGTCACGAGATTCTTCCGTATTTTTAGCGGGTGATTTTTCCCTAAACAAAGTAGAGGGAACTTTTGCCGTGGAAAATCTTTCTCTGGATCTCTTGAGAAATTTTGTGCAGTTTCCCTTGGATGTATCCGGTAGTCTAAAAACTCAAGGACAAATTGCAGGAACCTTATTAAATCCTCGTATTCAGGGTAATTTTGCCTTTATTGACGGTGCAATTAATGCCCAAAATATTAATCAGGATATAATTGGTTTATTTACCTATAATCAGTATCGTTTTGATTTGCGGACAACCTCCTCCGAATCAATCCAAATCTATGCCAGCATTCCCTATCCTCCCTTACCGGGTAATGATCAATTAAAAATCCAAGCAAAATTGGGAACCGATGCAATCAAATTAATTGAAGCTATCAGTCAAAACGCCATCGAATGGGTTAACGGTGAGGGAGAGGTAGTTCTTTCAGCGACGGGAAGATTAGATATAAAAGAGGGTTTAAAAATCAAAGATTTAGAAGCAAATGGTATAGTTACTCTCAATAATGCCGCTATCCGCAGTGTTGCTTTTCCAGAGATTTTAACCGTAAATGGCCGCATTGGTTTAACCCCTGAAAGCTTAACAGTAGAGGAATTACAAGGCTCGATCGCTGACAGACAAATTTCTGTGGTGGGAGTTTTACCTTTCTTTCAAGCCATCAAAAATAATCCTAATCCCTTAACAGTTAATATTCAAGAGGGAGATATAGCAATTAATGGTCTTTATCGGGGATTAATTGCTGGGAATGCCATGGTAACGGGAACAATTCAGCAACCAATTATCGGGGGGAATGTGCGTCTTTCTAGGGGTAAAGTTTTTCTTCCTCGCACCGCAGAAATTAATCAAGAAACGGATAAACCAGTGAGTCGCTGGCTGCAGCCTCTCAACATTCCTCAGACGACAAATATTACTCCAGTTTTAAATAATTTCCAAGTGTCTTTAGCAGGATTATCAATTGAACAAGAACCTTTGTATCAATTTGATTTTAGTGGTGCTTTAACCTTGAACGGTCCGCTCACTCCACTGGAGAAATTACAAACCAATGGAGTGATTAATCTCGATCGAGGACGGGTTAGTTACATCGATACTCGTTTTCTTCTTAACCGACGCAATCAAAATGTTATTGTTTTCGATTCTAGTCGCGGGTTGGGACTTTTTAATCCCTTTGTTGATATTCAACTGCGAACAATTCTCAGCGAATTTTCTCAATCTCGCGATTTTGCTATCTCCCGTCCGGGGGGGGATTTTCCTAGCAATGAAATTCCCGATGATAGCCTCAATCGTATTCAAAGGATCGATGTCACCCTCAGCGTTGAAGGGGAATTAAACCGCTTGCTACCAAATTTAGGACGTAATATCAATGAAGTGTGCCAAATTCGTCCCGATAGTCCACCTTTTCCCCTAGAGGAAAACTATACAGATACAGAATTACAAAAAGTTGCTAATTGTTTACAAGCAGTGGCTTTTGCTAGAGGTGAAGATGAGGGATTGCTTAATACTCCCCTAGTTAAATTAACCAGCACTCCCCCCCGCAGCCAAGGGGAAATCGTTCGACTTTTGGGGGAACAATTGCTGTCGGTTTTTAATGGTTTACAGGGGAAAAATACAGAACAATTAATTCAATTTGGAGTGGTTCAGTTGGCGATTCCCCTCTTAGCCCAAGGAGTCGTGTATGATGTGGAGAATGCGGTTAGTAATGCGATCAGGGCAACGGATTTTAATATTCTTCCCAATTTGGAAACCGTCTATCGAGTCAATTCCCAGTCTTTTATCCGCTTTTCCTACGATTACAATTTGAATGAGTTTACCGTCCGCTATCAAACTCAATTTTAAAGTAAGATTGAGAGATATAGCAGAATTCTGAAGTTAGGAGACAAGGCAAAATTAGGTTATACTTCATCCTGAGAATCAACCCGATAGGTAGGTAGAAAATAAGAAATATTATTTTTTTACTTTTTACTTTTGACTTTTTACTTGATATTCTATGATTATTCGCGAGGCTAAAGAAACAGATTTACCAACAATTATCGAGATTTATAATGCTGCTGTTCCCACTCGCAAGGCAACCGCAGATTTAAAGCCTATTTCCCTGGAAAGTCGGCGAGAATGGTTTAAAAAGCACGATCCTGAACAGTATCCCATCTGGGTAATAGCGATCGAAGGTCGGGTGGTGGGTTGGCTGAGTTTACAGATGTTTTATGGTCGTGTCGCTTACCAAAAAACGGCAGAGGTTAGTTTATATATTGCCCCCGATTATCAAGGTCGTGGAATCGGTAAATTATTAGTAGAATATGCCCTGAATCGCTGTCCCAAATTGGGTATATCTAATCTTATCTGTATTATCTTTGCCCACAATCAAGCCAGTATTCGTCTCTTTGAAAAATTCGGCTTTCAACGATGGGGTTATTTACCTCAAATTGCCGATCTAGACAATTTTCTGGCTGATGTGGTCATTTTAGGCAAAAAAGTCGCTTAAATAGACAATTTTCCCCATAGCTAGACTATAATTCTAGACTTAATTGAATATAAGCATTTTCCGGTTCGCCTAGAGATGGTTTCTGGGGGAGAGAAAAGAGATAGTCCTCATACCAAATCTCAGAACTTCCCGCACATTTTTCATCTCTAAATAACCATTGTTGAAACACTTGTTCTCTCCCATCCTGAGGGGCAACAATCTGATAAACTTTTAGAGATTTTTTAGCAATTCTCTGGCTGCCCTTGCTGGTTAATTGATAACCTAACAAGTTCAAACAATTACGAATAATCGTCAGAGGACGGGAAGTATTAGAGAGGTTAATCTTGGTGATAGTTTTAATCTCGTTGCGGTTTTTAATGGCGATTTCGGCCATTTTTTGTAAATCGGCATCATGATTAGTTAATTCTCTTTCAGGGTTAGCTAATAATACGGGAATTCCCAACACTTCTAACGTCCCGATAATCACTCCTAATTGACTACTATTAAAATCGGGAATAAATAAACTTCCGTGACCTGATTCTATCAGTTTACGGGCAATTAAAGCATCTCGATCGCACAAAAATTGTCGCCCAATTGTCAAAAAGTAATGTAAGCGTAGTTCTTGATACCATCCTTGATCATCTTTAATCACTAATTGCGGTGTGACGGGGATTCCATAGCGTTTGTATAGGTCATATTTCCTGATAATTCTCCTTTCTTTCACTGACTTAATTAACTGTTTTTTAAGACAACGATATTCTGATTCCGTGATCTCAGAAGCACTGGCAATTGCCTCGCATTCAGAACGATAATTATGTTCCCTAATTTCTTCAATTGCTTCCGTTAACTGATTATTTATTTCTAGTTCTTCTTCCTGAGTCCGTTCTTTAATTCTATGACCTTCTGCTTGTAAAATACCTAGAATTGACTGACGATAATTAAGCATATAAGCATTTACTCGCACAGCCATTTTTGCCCAGCAGAGGAGAGATTCCGCTTGAAAATTTGTATCTAAATCCTCAAGAGATTCTAAATCTGATTGGTGTAGTAAGCGAATATTAACCTCCGTTAATCGGTGTCCAGAGGTGAGAAGTTTGGGGATAGAAGTGGAACCATTACCCACCTGATTAAATCCGTACACTGCTGACCAAATATAACGAGGAATATTCTCTCTAATTCTCCCTAAAAATTGAGCGATAGAAGTGGGAGTTTGAATTCCCTGTGCTAAACACCAAACCGAGGTAAAGTGTTGCTGAATATCAATACTAATTCCCGTTTCGATCGCAGGACTAGCTAGAACTATATCATAGTTAAGCAACAACTGATTTAAATTGCCAATCGCTTGATAGGCAGCGTGACTAGAATCTGGCAATGACTCTGAATCTATCCGCAGAATTTTCTTCTGAGGAAATTGCTTTCTTAGATAAGATTCTAGGGTAATTGTCCCCCATTTGCTGGTTAATTTTTGTGCTGATAGACAAACAAAAGGTTTTCCTCCCTCTTTAATATGTTTAACTAAATCCTTAACTAGCTGTTGGGGAGTATTATCAGAGTAGTTATAAACTTGCCAAGCTTGCTGATAATTAGGTTTCCACTCGTTACTAATCAAGAAAGTTTCTAGTTTAATAGCCGCTAAAGAAGTTAGATATTCTAGGGAAATATCACTTAAATCAGCATCAGCAACTAAGACTTTTCCCCCACTGCTGACCACAGTTTGTAGCAGAGACTTTAAAGACTTTAAAATTGCTACTCGATTAGCTTTACAAGTATCCCCATTTAACCCATGCCATAGGACTTGTTCGATCTCATCGATAATAATCATAGCTTCTTGCCAATCTTCCGCTTGAAATTTAGCTTGTGATTGGGGATGGAGAGAGTCAATACATAAACCATAACCGTAAATTTGTGCCGCAGGATTATCCCTAATTTTGCTGATATAGTTTAAACCAAAGCGTTGACATAGCTCCTCTACCAGTTTGACTCGATGACCAATAACTAAAACTTTTTGTTGATTGGCAATAGCCTGTTTAACTATCTTAGCTAAAAACTCAGTTTTTCCTGTACCTTTAGCCGATTTAATCGCCATTAACTGCGCTGATGTAGGGATAGCAATATCTGGCAAGTAACGGCTATTTAACTCTAGATGAGGTGGGAGAGTTAAACTATTTAAACTCGCTGCCTTCCAAATTTCCCAAGAGGTAGCTTTTTGATAGACTTGTTGGAAGTAATCTTCTCCTCGATTGATTAGTAAATCATCCACCCCTTTACCGTCAGCAGCATCCCAAGTAACTACCTTTACCTGACAGTTAGCCTGACTGAATAGATAACCCATTCTCTGTAAAGCTAAATTAACCGCTTGTTGGTTCTTTGGTTTAGTTTCTTGATCAAAAACTAGATAAATCTTTCGTCCGGAATTAGCTAATTTTTCTAGCTGCGGAATTAGATGAGATTTGCCGATTCTTCTACCTAATTCGTCCTTGGGAGTACGATAACCGTTGTGAATTCCGGGTAAGGCAATTGTCGCATAACCTGCTGTTAGTAATGCCCCCGCTTTTTTCGCTCCTTCTGTAAGACAAATAGGTATCTCTGGATGTTTAATTACCCAGGACCAAAAACCGAGATCCTCTTGCTTATTATCCACTTCTTCAGTTAAAATATTAATACTGATATGCTGGGCTATCCTTTGCCAAATTTTCAGGGGAACCCGCAAAGCAAAGACTCCCGTAGGGGTTTGGGGGGGATGTTCGTACTTAATCGGTTTAGCCTTATCAAAGCTTAAACGGGGAAAATCGGGCTTAAAACAGCCCCAAAGGTCATAATTACCCGTTAATAAGTCAATTCCTGAACACCACCAACCGCCTTGACTGATATGTTCATAACGCTTGAGAATATCATCCCTAACTCTGCCATCATTGCGTCGCGGTAATTCTTGGGAGTAGAGTAGGTATTCACTGGGAGATAACCCCGCTAAACCGGTGACATTGAGATCGATTAACTCCGCATCCACCCCGCTATCACGCCATTCTTCTAAATATTTCATCCTTGTCCTCTACTGGCTAGACGCTATATATAGCGTTTTTGTCCTATTATTCTAGCGGTAAGCCACTAAATAGCGAAAAGAGAAAATTCACTCTCTCAGAGGTTCTCAGAGGAAATTTGACTTTTAATCCACTCTTGTCTTAAATTATCGAAAAGTTAAGAACAAATAAAGTCTGACCACAACCTCCTCAGCAGTCAAGCAGAATCGGATCAAAAGTATTTTGTCAATCTGTTTTTGCTATCAAAGAATAGTTTTTTTGTCAAGCATACAAAAGAACTGTTTTCTGGGAAAAATCAAGAATTTTTTCCAGAAAATGTCATCCAAAACACTGTTTTTAGGGAACAAAATAATCCTGGCTATACCATATATAGAGTGATAGGATTATTTAACACGCTAGATGTTGTGTTTTCCCAGAAAATCTGATAGAATACTCTAGTACAAATAGATTAATTTGTCAAATTTTTTAACGCCGCAATTTCCTAATTATGCAATCGAAGCCCTTGACTACTGCCGTCTCCATTCACAAAAATAACGAAGTAATACCCTTTCGTTCTACCCCTTTAGCTAATATGGGCAGCCATGGAATTAGAGTGATTCGGCGCGATGGTTCCACCACAAGCTTAAATATCGGCAAAATTCGCGACGTGGTAGAGTGGGCTTGTGAGGGCAAAAAAGTCAATTCAATCGCCTTAGAAGCGGGTTTAACCACACGCCTGCGGGATGGGATTACCACTAGGGAAATACAGGATAATTTAATTAATTGCGCCCTAGAAATGTGTAGTCCAGAGGAACCGGATTGGCGCTATGTGGCGGGAAGATTGCATATTTGGAGTCTTTGGAAAGATACCTTAGTAGCCCGGGGTTATCAGTACGGAAATTACGAGAAAACTGTCAAAACTCAAGTTAAAAAGTTGCTATACGACGAAAGGATTCTCATCTATTCCGAGGCAGAATTAAAAGAAGCTGGTTCTTGGATTAATCCTGATTGGGACATCGATTATGATTACGCCGGGGCATTGTTAATCACTAGCCGTTATTTACTCAAAAATGAGTTACCCCAAGAGGCATTATTAACCTGTTCCTTGCTGCTTGCCACTGTGGAAGAACCAGCTAATAGACTCCCCTGGGCGAAGAAATTTTATCAAGGGATTGCTCAAAGAAAAATCTCTCTCGCCACCCCAATTTTAGCCAATTTACGCACTCCCAAAGGTTCCTTAACCAGTTGTTTTATCCTCTCCATTGACGACAGTTTAGAAAGCATTTTCGACGAGATTACTAATGCTGCCCGCATCTCAAAAAATGGTGGCGGTGTCGGGGTGAATGTGAGTAGAATTCGCGCCACTGGTAGCTGGGTAATGGGGAAAGCTAATGCTTCCGGGGGGATTATTCCTTGGATTAAATTACTCAACGATACAGCTATTGCAGTAAATCAGGGGGGAAGACGCGCCGGGGCAGTAACTATCGGTGTTGACATCTGGCATTTAGATGTGCCAGAATTTCTGGAAATGCAGACAGAAAACGGTGATCAAAGACGTAAAGCTTATGATGTTTTTCCCCAATTAGTTATCACCGATGAATTCATGCGTCGGGTGATAAATAAAGCCGAGTGGACATTAGTAGATCCCTACGAAGTTCGCAATAAATTAGGTATAGAATTAGCGGAACTATGGGGGGAAGAATTTGAAGAGGCCTATCGTTTAGTAGAAGCTAATTTAGATCAAGAGATTCTCCTCTATAAAAAAATCAATGCCCGGGACTTATTTAAAAGTATCATGCGTTCCCAAGTAGAAACAGGAATGCCCTACATTGCCTTCAAAGATACCATCAATCGCGCTAATCCTAATAAACACGATGGCTATATCCCCGGTGTAAATTTATGCGTCGCGGGAGAAACAAAAATTCTCACTGACCGAGGACAAATAGCAATCGCTGATTTGGTGGGGGAATATGTTAATGTCTGGAATGGATTGGAGTGGTCAGAAGTATTAGTTAAAAAGACTGGAGAAAACCAGCCTTTATTAAAGGTCAATTTCTCTAACGGAGAGTCCTTGGAATGTACTTACTACCATAAGTTTTACGTTCAGAAAAACTACAAGGGAACCGTGGAAATTGTGGAGGCAAAAGACCTCAAACAAGGGGATAAATTAATTAAATACCAGCTGCCTCTCATCCAGTCAGAAAATGATCTTGACTTTCCCTACGCCTACACCGCAGGATTCTTTTCTGGAGATGGGAGTTACGGGAACAATGGAATGCCTGAAGTTGACCTATACGGAGTTAAAAAAGAGTTACTTCCCTTATTGGCTATTCGTAACAAATATCAGGGAAATGGCTCTATTGAAAAAGGTACTTTTTGGAGAAAAGAAACCGATACCCTAGCGGTCTATCATGACAGTAAACAAGATCGGATCGTCTGTAAACTCCCGTTAGATATTCCCAGTAAATTTACAGTTCCTCTCAATGGTTACACAATTAAATCTCGTTTAGAATGGTTAGCTGGTTTACTTGATGCCGATGGAACAGTTGCCCGCAATGGTTCTAACGAGTCTCTCCAGATTGCTGCTGTTAACCGGCAATTTTTGCTCGATATTCGCCTAATGTTACAGACTTTAGGAGTTGATTCCAAAGTTACTGTTATGGATGACGGTGGCTATAAATTGATGCCAAATGGAAAGGGAAATTATCAAGAATATCTCTGTCAACCAAAATATCGTTTACTGATTAATTCTGTCGGACTATTTCAACTTGGTCAATTGGGACTTAAAACTCATCGCTTACAATGGACTTTAAAAGAACCCCAACGTTCGGCCACTCAGTTTATCCGCATTGAATCGGTAGAGTTAACCTGTCGTCGAGATGACACCTACTGTTTTACAGAACCCAAGCGTCATCTGGGAATGTTTAACGGCATTCTAACAGGACAATGCACCGAATCTTTTAGCAATGTCACCCCCGATAAAACTGCCCATTGCTGTAATTTAGTTAGCCTTAATTTAGCCAATATCGACAGGGAAGAAATCGAGTCTAATTGTCAAATCGCTGTCAGGATTCTCGACAATACCATCGATATCACTAATCCTCCCTTTGATAATGCTAAAAACCACAACGATAAATATCGCACTATTGGGGTAGGGGCGATGGGATTGGCTGACTGGTTAGCTAAACGGAAATTATCCTACAATAACCTGTCAGAAATTAGTAATTTATTTGAAGAAATTGGCTATTGGTGTACCTATTCCTCGATGGAATTAGCCAAAGAACGCGGTGCTTATCAAGCTTTCTTGGGTAGTGAATGGAGTCAAGGTAAATTAATCGGAGCAAAACCAGTGGCATGGTTTTTAAATAATGCGGTGCAACCGCAAAGATGGCAACAATTAGCCGCAGATATTCAACGATTTGGCATCCGTAATTCCCATATTACCGCCATTGCTCCTAATACTTCCTCTAGTTTGGTACAGGGATGTACCGCTAGTGTTTTGCCGGTTTATAGTCGCTTTTTCTACGATAAATGGGCAAAGGGAACCGTTCCCATCGCACCACCTTTTATTGAAGAAGCTTTCTGGTTTTATTCAGAGAACAAAAATCTCGAACAGCAGCAAGTGGTGAAAGCGATCGCTACTATGCAAGAATGGATCGATACGGGGATTTCTATGGAGTTATTATTCAACCTCAATGAAGGGGTTTATTTCCCCGCAGAACCCAACCGTTGTCTCACTGCTAAAGATATCTTTGATACTCTAATCATGGCCTGGGAATTGGGGTGTAAAGCGATTTATTATATCCGTACCGTACAAAAGGACAATTTTCGAGAGTCTGACGATAGTTGTTCTAGTTGCGCTAATTAAGGTTAACTTCGGTGGGCAATGCCCACCTTAATTTTTTTACATCAAAGATTAGGACTGATAAAATGAGTTTTATTGATCACCTAATCACAGCTATGGATAAGACTTTATACGAACAGGATTACTATCTCTGGATAGAGAAAACTATTCATTTATTAGAAAATAATCAGTTTTCTGAGTTGGATTTAGATAATCTCATCGAGGAGATTAAAAGTATGGGTATCAAGGAAAAACATACCTTAACAAGTTTATTGACTAGAATAATCCAACATTTGCTGCAACTCGCTTATTGGCAATCGGAAAGCCAATATAATGCTAATCACTGGAAAGGAGAAATTACTATTTTTAGAATTGATTTATGGGAAGTTCTTGATGATAATCCAAGTTTAAAGTCCTATCTAGAGAATAGTTTTGATAAATGTTATCAGTCAGCCCTTCGTATCCTAGCTAGAAAAATGGGAGTAAAAATCAATACTTTGCCTAGGGAAAAAATTCTCACTCTTGCCCAAGCTTTGGATGATGATTGGTTTCCTGAATATGAGGATAATAATAACTGATGATTTGGTTGGATTATAGTTAATTAAGGTGAGGGACTATGGAAACGAACTTATACGAACAGGATTACTATCTTTGGTTAGAGAAAACCATATCTTTACTAGAAAATCGCCAGTTTTCTGAGTTGGATTTAGAAAATTTAATTGAAGAAATCAAAGATATGTCCAGAAGAGAACGTCAGAAGTTAGAGAGTTTACTAACTAAACTCTTGGAACATTTACTTAAATTAACTTATTGGCAATCTAAGCGCGATTACAATAAAAACAAGTGGCGACGGGAGATTTTAAATTTTCGCATTCAAATAAAAAGAATTATTAGCAACAAAAAGGATGGAACTTATAATACAAACTTAGCATCTTACCTCACCGAGATTCTTGAGCAATGTTATGAGGATGCTTGCCATCTATTTGTCGAAGGTTCTGGCATCGATAAAAGACTTTTAAGTGCTACACCTATGGGAGCAATCGACCAAATTTTAGATGAAAATTGGTTTCCTGAGTTTCTCGGAGAGGATTAAGCAATGAAGAGTGATTTATACGAAAAAGACTACTATCTCTGGCTAGAGAAAACCATATCTTTACTAGAAAATCATCAATTTTCCGATTTAGATTTGGATAATCTCATCGAGGAGATTAGCGACATGGGCAAAAGCCAACGACAAAGCTTAAAGAGTTATTTAACTCGGTTATTAGAACATTTGCTAAAACTGGTTTACTGGCAGTCGGAATTAGAATATAATCAAAGAGGATGGAAAAATGAAATTCGTAACTTTCGCCTAGGAATTCAACAAATTATTGAAGACAGTCCCAGTTTAAAGCCCTATCTAGCGGAAATTTTCTCGCCCTGTTATCAAAATGCTCGTAAATTATTTCTGGATCTATCTGGAATGGCTGAAAATTTGGTCAGTTTAGCTCCAATTTGCACTATAGAACAGGCTTTAAATGAGGATTGGTTTCCTGAAATATCAAAATAATGGGGATAATTATGGAAAAGAACTTATACGAAAAAGACTACTATCTCTGGCTAGAGAAAACCATATCTTTACTAGAAAATCATCGGTTTTCTGATTTAGATTTAGAGAATTTAATTGACGAAATTAGTAGCATGGGTAAAAGTGAGAAACGAAGTTTAGAAAGTTATTTAACTCGGTTATTAGAACATTTGCTGAAACTAGCTTACTGGGAATCGGAATTAGAATATAATCAAAGAGGATGGAAAAATGAAATTAGGAATTTCCGTCGTGCCATAAAAAGAATTATTGCCGATAGTCCCAGTTTACAGCCTTATCTCATTGAAATTTTTGATAACTCTTTTCAAGAAGCTCGTATTTCTTGGCTCGAATTATCTGGAATGGCTGAAAATTTGGTCAGTTTAGCTCCAATTTGC
>NZ_JADBUE010000275.1:0-4499 GCF_020245805.1 Microcystis sp. M179S2
CCGATTTTAAGGTCTTAGAATTTAACTATCAAGTAGTGCAGTTAAATCGATTAAATTGGCGAGATTTTCTCAATCAACCGAATCCGGTTGCTTCAGCTTTGATGGCGAAGATGAGCATTTCCGAGAAAGAGCGAGCCAAGGTTAAGGCGGAATGTCTGCGCTTGTTAATTACTTTAAAGTTAAATCCAGCGAAAATGCAATTAATTTCCGGATTTATTGATACTTATCTCAATCTAAATCCGGTCGAAGAGATACAATTTCAACAAGAGATTAGCACATTTAGTCAACCCGTACAGGAGGGAGTTATGCAAATTACTACCAGTTGGATGCGTCAAGGTATTGAACAAGGTATTGAACGGGAAAAGACATTGATTCTTCGTCAACTTAAACGCAAGTTAGGGGAGATTAATCCTTCATTAGAAACTAAAATTATGGAGTTAAGTATTGATGATGTCGAAGTATTAGGAGAAGCTTTATTCGATTTCTCTACGGTTGAAGATTTAATCAATTGGTTAAATACTTTAACTGCCTAGCTTTGACGTTAGCGCTCGCCTCTTCGCCATGACAAGGGGTAAGATTGCTTCGGAGAGGGAATTTCAGTTAACAGTTAACAGTTAGAAGTGAGGTCTGCCAAAGGGAATTGACAGACCGCAAAACATAGGATAGCATTTGTATAATTCTTATCAAAATACGGAGAAAATATGACTCTAGTTATTTCCCAAGAAGTGATTAAAGCAAGTGGTTTATCAGAGGATGAACTGTTGAAGGAAATTGTTGTTATGTTATTCCAACAAGATAAGATTAGCTTAGGAAAAGCAAGTGAGTTATTAGGTATTAATCAAATCAAGTTTCAACGGATGCTTTCTGAACGAGGAATTTGTATTCACTATGATGTTGCTGAGTTTCAGGAAGATATTAAGCATTTAAAAGAGAAAGGTTGGCTATGATTATTATTAGCGATACTTCTCCTCTCAGCAGTCTTGCTCTTGTTGGTTATCTGTCAATCTTAAAAGATATTTATACTAATGTTGTTATTCCCCAAGCAGTTGCCAATGAATTAGCCAATTTAACTGAGGAAGATATCCGCATTAAAGCGATAATTTCTCTGAACTGGATACAGGTTAAACAAGCCGCTAATTTGGAACTTGTGGCTTGTTTGAGCAATGACTATAATTTAGATATTGGCGAAGCAGAAGCAATCGCTCTTGCCTTAGAATTAAAAGCAGATGAATTGTTAATTGATGAGCGTCTTGGACGGAGGGAGGCTGTGCGTTTGGGGCTGTCAATTACGGGGGTTCTAGGAGTTCTTTTAATCGCTAAAAATAGAGGATTGATTGCTAAGGTTAAACCCATAATAGATGCTCTAATACTCCAAGCAAATTTTCGCATCAGTCGTCAACTTTATGAGGAGGTTTTGCAAACAGCAAATGAATTAGATTAAGTTGTGATTTTAGAAAACGGGTTTCTTTGAGAAACTATTTAGAAAACCCGTTTTCTTTGAGAAACCCGTTTTCTTGTCCTTTGAGAAACCCGTTTTCTTGCAATATTAATTTCTGTTACAGGGGTCTTGAAAAATTGGGGATTGTTGGGCTAAAACTGTTAGCAATAAACCTCTGCTGTTAATGTCATGACTTCTACCCTTTTGTCGATTCTTCCGGCTGTTGACGATGTTTTGTTCGATTTCGCTCAATCTGATGGCTTTTGGGCGAATTTGGCTATCGCTTTTGGCACAAGTTATGATGTGGTTAAGGCGACAGAACTACAACAGCAGTGGCACAGCCGAAATTTTAGTCAAATTCCCCCAATTGAGGTACTTAGTGATGAAGTTTTAGGGACGGCGAATGGTGCATATTCCAGCAGTACCAATAAGATTTATCTATCAGCATCTTTTTTAAATACGGCTTCGTCAGCATCGATAGTTAATGTAATTTTAGAAGAAATTGGGCATTATGTGGATGCTCAAATTAATCAGGTGGATAGTGCTGGGGATGAGGGAGAATATTTCTCAGCATTAGTTCGTGGAGTAGATTTAACAACGCAAGAAGTAGCAAGAATTACAACTGAAAATGACTTTGCCAATATTACAATCACAGGAAATGATGTTCCTGTAGAAAAATCTGCACCAACTATTTTAACCGTTAATACGACCGCCGATCAAAATGATGGCAATGCTGATAATGGATTATCTTTGCGGGATGCGATCTTAATTGCTAATGCTAACCCGAATACTGAATATGAAATTCATTTAACAGGAGGCTTAACCTATACTCTAACGAGTAATGGCGTTAATGAAGATGCGGGAAAAACGGGAGACTTAGATATTAAGTCTCGTAATAATGTGCTTTATATTGGAGCATTTAATGGACAAAAAGCTACTATTGATGCGTCAGGATTATTAAATTCTGATCGGGTTTTTCATGTTCTCAGTGGAGGTGCATTAAGCTTACAGAATGTCGTAGTAACCGGGGGAATTACATCTTCTTCCGGCGCAGGTATTAGTGTTAATGCGACAGGTGTTCTTGACTTATACAACACAACTGTAAGTGGAAATAAGGCACTTGGTTCTTCTAGCAATGGTGGTGGTATTCAGAATCGTGGTTTTGTCTATCTCCGTCAGGGTAGCGTAGTTAGTAATAATATAGCTAGTGGTAGTAGTTATCAGGAAGGCGGAGGCGTTTACAATTCAGGCGGAACACTAATTGCAATCAACTCGACAATTAATAATAATCAAGGAGGCGTTTATGGAGGTGGCATATCAAGTGTAGCTGGATCGCTGACTCTGATCAATACTACTGTTAGTGGTAATAGTGCGGGAAATGGTGGAGGCATAAGGAACAACGGTACTTCAATTGCTTTGATCAATACAACCGTTAGTGGCAATAATGCAAGTTATGCTGGAGGTGGCATATATTCTTCTGGTGACACATTTAATTTGATTAATAGCACAATTACCAATAATACTGTCGTTGACACTCAATTTGTTGGACGCGGTGGAGGCGGCATTTATAGTCTTAGTACAACCTTTTTTCTTAAAAACACAATTGTTGCTGGAAATATAGATAATACAACTAATGGTTTCGATTTACTTTCTTCTGGGTTATCTGGTGCGATATTTAATGGCAATAACTACAACCTTATCGGTGATTTAACTGGTGCAAAAGGAACGATTGGCACAGGAACTGATATTGTTAATTCTAATCCTGGACTTGCTCCTTTAGCTAACTATGGGGGTTTAACTCTGACCCATGCACTTTTAGCAGGAAGTCCGGCGATTAACGCAGGAAACAATAGCCTTATTCTTGTTGATAGCGAAGATATTGATGGTGATGGTGACACGACCGAACAAATTCCCTTTGATCAACGAGGAACAGGATTCAATCGCATCTTTGGTGGTACAGTAGATATTGGTGCATTTGAAGAGCAAGGGACAATTGTCGTTATTAGCTTAGCAGTCTCCCCTGCAAGTGTTAACGAAGACGGGACAGCCAATTTGGTTTACACTTTCACTCGTACAGGTGTAACAACCAATGCTTTAACAGTCAATTACACCCTCGGAGGGACAGCTACTTTAAATACCGATTACACTCGTACAGGGACTACTAATACTGTCACCTTCGCTGCCGGTTCATCCACTGCTACTGTAACTGTTAATCCCACTGCTGACACAATAGTAGAAAGTAACGAAACCGTCATTTTAACCCTCGCTTCTGGGACAGGTTATACGATAGGTACGACCAACGCAGCCACGGGGACAATTAATAATGACGATAGCACTGTCACCTCGCAACTATCCATCAATAATATCACCGTTGTCGAGGGTAAAGATAATAATGCAATCCTCACCGTCACTGTCAACAACCCCAATCCACAACCAATTAGCGTAAATTATGCTACTGCACCCGTTAACGCTACCGCCAATGTAGATTACACTAGCAAAACTGGAACTATCACCATTGCTGCTAATACTTCCACTGCTACTATTAGCATTCCCATCCTCAATGATAACCTTAATGAAGCAAACGAAACTTTTGCCATTAACCTCAGTAATCCCGTCAATGCAACTCTTACCAATAACAAAGGAATTGTCACCATCAGCGACACCCTAACCGCTAATGTTACAACTACCCTACCCGCTAATGTGGAAAATCTGACCCTAACTGGGACTACAAATATTAATGGGACAGGTAACACATTAAATAACATTATCACTGGTAATAGTGGTAACAATATTCTTAATGGTGCAACAGGAATTGATACCCTCATCGGTGGTTTAGGGAATGATACTTATCAAGTTGATACTACTACCGATACCATTACTGAAAATGCCAACCAAGGTACAGATACTGTTCAATCATCAGTTACTTATACCCTGGGAAATAACCTAGAAAACCTCACGTTAACGGGAACCGCAAATATTAATGGGACAGGTAACACCTTAAATAACATTATCACCGGTAATAGTGGTAATAATACCCTCAATGGTATTGATGGGAATGATA
>NZ_JADBUE010000276.1:0-3482 GCF_020245805.1 Microcystis sp. M179S2
ATAGGGGAATGCTCCTATAGGTAAAAGCTCTAAGCGTCAAGTACCAGAGAAACCAATTATTTTAGAGGATTTGAACTGTATCGTAGGGCATACGAAAACAGGCTTCTGTAAGGGAGCGAAAGTCTGAGGAGAGAACCACCTCTGGGTGGGATTTCGCCAGGAATCTAATTCAAGTGGACTCGTTGAGCCAGAAATTCTCAGCAGTGATGCTAGAAGAATCCACGTCCGTTTACGGCGTGGGGTATGTCAAAAGCCAATCTTTTAGTATAAAGGTGGCGCGACAATCATCCTCATTGTAACGCAAAATAGCCGCCAATAAAGTCCGATCTCCTGTTTTTAACCACTGGTCATACCACCAAACGCATTGATCCCCGCTTACTCCTCGATCGCGCCATTGAAAGCCAATCCAGTTAGCGAGGGATTTTAAAGAATAACTTTCCACGGGAAAAGTTACCGAATTAACTACATGATAGTGCAGATCAAAACAGCGAGAAACTAACTGATTAATCAAAGAAGAAGGGGTTTTATAAAGATAACCTAATCGCTTAATTGTTTCCACTTCGTACTCAGAAAAATGAAAAATTGGTGCTTGATAATCCTGCATGACTAAGGTTAAGAATTCCTGCCAAATCCTGCCTTCATCTTCTGGCTTTTCTGCCAAAAAGGGATAAAATTGCTGGGTATTAACTCGATGGTCAACCCGTAAAATCCCCAAAAGATAATCTAAATTTTGTTCTGGTTCTGCTTCGATGTCAAAATAAAATTCAATCTCGGCCCTCGGTAGGGGGGACAAATAAGCAGTTTTGCCGTTGCTTTTGCGAAAGGCCCGATTTTCAATAATTGCTTGGGCCTGTAATTGTAACTGATTAGCCACCTCTACCCCCATCCCCTCCCCCATACGGGTAGGAGAGGTAAGCGCCAGGGATTCCATGGTGGAAACCCCCAAAGACTGTAAAAATTGGTAACGACTGGGAGTCACCCCCGGGACTAAAGAAAGATGTTGACTCGCTTGGGCGATACCATAACAGTGACTATACCAATGACATAAACTGCAACGCTGACGCGAGATAAAAACTTCTGGTTCTTGGCGATTAATCACCATTTCGCCGAACTTTTTGATTATTTCCTCTAGTTTAGTTAACCAGAGATTCAATTCCACTCGATAGCGATTATGACGACGTAGGACAATTTCTGCGTAATTGGGAAAAACTCCCTGCATACTGGTCAATAAATAGGCGTAAAAAGTAGCCAGCATCTTATATTCAGGCTTAGGACGGCGACCGAGTTGAATATTGAGGGGATAATAAACCCAATCGCCAAATTTCGACTCTCCTGCCTGTTTAATTAATAAATGCGGGGAACCGGTTAAAGAGACGGGATAGCCAGATTGTAAAAGGACTCCGTGATAAATACAGGATACCCCCCGACCCATCAAAGCTTCCGTTTCCCTAGCGGCAGCCAAAATATCAGTGCTGGGGGTAGTCAGGGAACAATAATCGGGATAGGAGTCTTGCAGGACTTTTTTAACGTGACTTTGACTCTCTTGGCGCAATTTAAGCAAAAAATCTCGCTCAGGGTCTTTTTCTTGGCTATTGCCGTAGAGATTTAAAAATGCACGGCGTTGACAACGTTGGTAGTCTAGAAGTAGATCATCGGTCAGTAGCATTCTATCAAGGAGAAAAGTTAAGCTTTCCTGGACCAGTGAGGTAAAGTAAAAAATAATAAACTTAAAAAAAGAAAACATTCCCAAGTATGTTTCCTCTACTCTAATACTATTGTGACAATTGTGACTTAATCCGTCGCTAGAATTCAGCCGTCGGTCGTCAGGAAGTCGGGAAATGGGGAATTCAACTAAAACCCTAAAACCCCAAAACCCAACACCTTCTAACTGATAACTGATAACTGATAACTGATAACTGATAACTGACCCCCCATCTCCTCGCTTATGCAGAATTTAGACGAAAATAGCCTCGATTACGCCGTTAGTAAAGCGGATTTAGCCGAACAAAGACAGGAATTTCGGGGACTTAGCAATAAAGTTTATTTTAATTTCGGTGGTCAGGGAACCTTGCCCAAGGCGGGATTAGAGGCGATTATCGATGCCCATAATTTTCTCCAAGAAAAGGGGCCTTTTTCAGGAGGGGTAAACGATTGGATTACCGGAAAAACGGAACTTCTCAGGCAAGAAATGGCTCAGGAGTTGGGAATCAGCCCCAGCACCCTCTCTATCACCGAGGATGTCACTGTAGGCTGTAATATCGCCCTCTGGGGAGTTGATTGGCAAGCGGGGGAACATATTTTACTAACCGATTGTGAACACCCCGGAATTATCGCCACGGTTCAAGAAATTGCCCGTCGTTATCATCTGGAAATCTCCACTTGTCCTATTCGGGAAACTTTAAACGGTGGCAACCCGATAGAAGTCATTTCCGCTCATCTACGTCCAAAAACTAGGGTTTTGGTGGTTAGTCACGTTCTCTGGAATACCGGACAGGTTTTACCCCTCAAGGAAATCTCGCAACTTTGTCATGATAATTCTGTCACCGAAAAACCCGTTTTAGTGGTGGTGGATGCTGCCCAATCCGTGGGTTGTTTGCCCTTAGATTTAAGCGCTACTGCCGCCGATTGTTATGCTTTTACGGGTCATAAATGGTGGTGTGGACCGGCCGGTGTGGGAGGATTGTATATTCGTCCCGAAATTTTCCCTAGTTTACGGCCCACTTTTATCGGTTGGCGCGGCATTGAAACAGATAACCGAGGACAGCCTATCGGTTGGAAACCGGATGCCAGACGCTTTGAAGTGGCCACTTCTGCCTATCCCCAATTTGAGGGTTTAAGGGCAACTATTGCGGTACATAACGCCTGGGGTGATGGGGGACAAAGATACGAAAAAATCTGTCAATTAGCGGCTTATCTCTGGGAAGAATTAAAGACGATTAAGGGGGTGAAATGTTTAAAAAATTCTCCACCGGAATCTGGTTTAGTTTCCTTTCAAATTGACTCGGCCATCACCCCACAAAAGTTAGTGCAACAGCTAGAAAAACAAGGGTTTTTACTGCGAACTCTCCTCGACCCCCTCTGTGTGCGTGCCTGTGTCCACTATTTCACTTTGCCCTCAGAAATCGAGCAGTTAGTAGCAGCTATCCAAAAGTTAGTTTAAAATCACACTATACCTGGCGTGGCTCGGTTCGTCGAATAATTAGTGCTAGGAGGGCTAATAACCGTGAACGAAGAACATATTACCAGAGTCACCCGCGAACAGTGGGCGAAGTTGAAAGGCAAAACAGACTGGAAGAAAGTTAAAGGGATGAGCGAGGCGGAAATTGCCAAAAACGCCCTAGAAGCTGACAGGGGGACAAGCCAGCTGAAAAGCTTATGTAGCATGGAATACAGACACAGACTCCCAAAAAAGATAAGTCATATTTACCATATATGACCTAAATAACGAAAATGATAAGTGAACTATACCAGAAAGTGTTAGA